>NZ_CAXAON010000010.1:0-145091 GCF_963970495.1 Pseudomonas sp. EA_65y_Pfl2_P78
TGGGCCGCGCGGCGATGACCGCTGAACGCTTCGTACCCAACCCGCTCGCCGACAATGGCGAGCGGATGTACCGCACCGGCGACCTGATCCGCGAGCGTGAAGCGGGCGAACTGGAGTACATGGGCCGGATCGACCATCAGGTGAAGATTCGCGGCCTGCGGATCGAACTCGGCGAAATCGAAGCGCGTCTGATGGCCCACGCCGCCGTGCGCGAAGGGGTGGTCGTGGCCAGTGAAGTACTGGGCAGCCAACAATTGATCGCCTACCTGGTGCCGACCGATCCGACAACGCTGGATGCCAGCACTGAGCTGCAACGTGAACTGCACGACGACATCAGCACCTGGCTGGGCGCGACCCTGCCGGAATACATGGTGCCGACTCACCGTCTGTGGCTGGCGCAGCTACCGCTGACCCCCAACGGCAAGATCGATCGCAAGTGCTTGCCGGCGCTGGTGCTCACGGCCGCGCAACAACATGTCGAACCGGCCAATGCTACCGAGCAGACGCTGGTGGACATCTGGAAAGACGTGCTGGGTCTGGCGCAGGTCAGCACCACCGACAGCTTCTTCGCCTTGGGCGGCGACTCGATCATCTCGATTCAAGTGGTCAGCCGCGCCCGTCAGCAAGGCCTGGAACTGAGCCCGAAAGACCTGTTTCAGCACCCGACCATCGAGCAACTGGCGCCACGCGTCGCCAACACCTCGCACGTACCGGTGGCAGCGCTGGTCGACATGCCTCTGCACGGTCTGACCGACGCGCAAATCGCGCAGTTGCCGCTGCCGCAGGATCAGTTGGCGGGGCTTTATCGCTTGTCGCCGATGCAGCAGGGCATGCTGTTCCTCGGCCTGAACTCGCCGGAGTCGGACCTCTACATCAACCAGTTGTGCATTCCGGTGCAAGGCCTTGAGCCTTCGCGCTTGAAAGACGCCTGGGAAACCGTCAGCCGTCGTCACGACATCCTGCGCACCGGTTTCCTCTGGCAGGACATGGCCGAACCGCTGCAATTCGTCCTCGCCGATCCGCCGTTGCCGCTCAGCCTGCTCGACTGGCGCGAACAGGATCACTCGGCCCAAGCCTTGCAGGCCTTGGCGGACGGCGAGCGGGCCAAGGGCTTCGACCTCGATCAGCCGCCGCTGCAACGTCTGACGCTGGTGCAAGTGGGCGAGGACAGCTATCAGTTGATCTGGACCTATCACCACATCCTGATCGACGGCTGGAGCAGTTCGCAGTTGATCGGCGAAGTGCTGAGCCAGTATTCCGGCAAGCCGCTGGCCGACGCGGTGCCGTATCGTCGTTACATCAACTGGCTGCAACAACAGGACGGCAATGCCAGCGAAGGGTTCTGGCGTCAGCACCTGAGCCAGCTCGAGGAGCCGACTTACCTGGCCGACACCGTGGCGCGTACTGGCAGCGGTCGTGGTCACGAGGCACTGTATAGCCGCTTGGGCGAGCCGCGCACCGAACAGCTCAAGGCCTTTGCGCAAGCTCAGCAAGTGACCCTCAATACCTTGGTGCAGGGCGCCTGGCTGATGCTGCTCAGCCGCTACAGCGGTCAGCGTTGTGTGGCGTTCGGCGCGACAGTGGCGGGGCGCCCGGCGAGCCTGCCGGCGTCGGAATCGATCCTCGGCCTGTTCATCAATACCTTGCCGGTGATCAAGGATGTGCCGGCCGAGCAGTCGGTTGGCGAGTGGCTGCGTGATTTGCAGGCCTTCAACCTGGAAATGCGTGAGCGCGAGTACACCCCGCTCACCGATGTGCAGCGCTGGGCCGGACGTGCCGGGCAATCGCTGTTCGACAGCATCATCGTTTTCGAGAACCACCCGATCGATCAGGCGCTGCGCGAATGGCGCGATGACTCGCTGAAATTCGGCGAAATCAGCAACGCCGGCCTGACCAACTTCCCGATGGACCTGATGGTCACGCTCGAAGAAGGTCTGGTGATTGAGTACATGTTCCTGCGTGAGCATTTCGACCGGGTGACTGTGGAAGGCATCCGCAGCAACATGGAAGGTCTGCTCGCCGCGTTGGCGCAAGACGCCGCGCAGCCGCTGGGCCGCATCGGTCTGCCGACCGGCCAGCGTTTGTTGGCGCCAGTCGTTCGGATGCCAACGCACGCGCCATGGGTGCATCAGCGTATTGGCCAATGGGCTGCCCGGCACCGCGAACAAACGGCGCTGATCTTCAACGACGAAGCGTTCAGCTACGGGCAGATAGACGCCCGGGCCAATCGTCTGGCCCATGCACTGATTGCCGAAGGTGTCGGCCCGGAAGTCCGCGTCGGTGTGGCCCTGCCGCGCAGCGAAAACATGATTGTCGCGCTGTTGGCGGTGCTCAAGGCCGGAGGCGCTTATGTACCGCTGGACGCGACGTATCCACGCGAACGCCTGAGTTATCTGATGCGCGATTCGGGCATCGCCTTGTTGCTCAGCGATTCGAGTCTGCGTCAGGTGATGCCGACCGGGGACAATCTGCATGTGCTGGAACTCGATCACCTGGACCTGAGCGCTCAGCCAGAGGTGGCGCCGCAGGTCGCGGTGCAAGCGGACAATCTGGCCTACGTGATTTATACCTCCGGCTCTACCGGCCAGCCGAAAGGCGTCGGTGTCGCTCACGGGCCATTGGCGATGCACTGCCAGGCCATCGGTCAGCGTTATGAGATGAGCGAAGCCGATTGCGAACTGCACTTCATGTCGTTCGCCTTCGACGGTGCCCATGAGCGCTGGTTGACGACACTGACCCACGGTGCGCGCCTGCTGATCCGTGATGACAGCCTGTGGACCGCCGAGCAAACCTACAACGCCCTGCATGAGCATGGCGTAACCGTGGCCGCGTTCCCGCCGGTGTACTTGCAACAACTGGCCGAGCACGCTCAACAGCACGGCAACCCGCCGGCGGTGCGCATCTATTGCTTCGGTGGTGATGCGGTGCCGGTGGCGAGTTTCGAGCTGGCGAAACGGGCACTGAAACCGCAATACATCATCAATGGCTATGGCCCGACCGAAACCGTGGTTACGCCCCTGATCTGGAAGGCCGGCGCTGACGATCAGTGCGGTGCGGCCTATGCGCCAATCGGCAATGTGGTCGGTGAGCGCTGCGGTCATGTGCTCGACGCCGACCTCAATCCGCTGCCGGTGGGCCTTGCCGGTGAGCTGTACCTGGGCGGCGCGTTGGCCCGTGGGTATCTGGGACGTGCCGGCGGCACTGCGGAGCGTTTCGTGGCCAACCCGTTCAGCGCTGATGGCAGTCGCCTGTACCGTACCGGCGACCTGGTTCGCCAGCGTGAGGACGGCACTGTCGACTATCTGGGTCGGATCGACCATCAAGTGAAGATCCGTGGTTTCCGCATCGAGTTGGGCGAAGTCGAAGCGCGCCTCAAGCAACAACCGGGGGTGCGTGACGCCGCCGTGGTGGCCCGCGAGGGTGTCAGCGGCAAGCAGTTGCTCGGTTTTGTACTGGCCACAGCCGAAACGGCAACGGACGGCTTGTGCGAACGCTTGCGCGAGCAGCTCAAGGCCAGCCTGCCGGACTACATGGTGCCTGCGCACCTGATGTTGCTAGAGCGCATGCCGCTGACCCCAAATGGCAAACTCGACCGCAAAGCCCTGCCCAGTCCCGACGCCGAACAACGTCAGGATTACGTGGCGCCGCGCACCGAGCTTGAGCGGGCCATGGCGAAGATCTGGCAAGAGGTGCTGAAAATCGAACGCGTCGGCCTCACCGATAACTTCTTCGAACTGGGCGGTGATTCGATTCTCAGCCTGCAAGTGGTGGCGCGCAGTCGCGTGCTGAAAGCTCAAGGGCTGAGCCTGAAACTGCGCGACCTGATGCAGAAACCGAGCATCGCCGAACTGGTTGCCAGTGTGCAGGGATCCGCCGAAAAAGCCTCCGGGTTGCTGGCGATGAACGCTGAGGTCAAGGGCGTTGCGCCGTTGTTCTGCATTCACGCCGGCTTCGGTACGGTGTTCGACTACGAACCATTGGCGCGCCGCTTGAGCGGGCGCCGGCAGGTGTTGGCGATTCAGTCGCGCATGCTGCTGGATCCGGCGTTCAACGATGTGTCGTTGCAGGACATGGCCAGCGATTATGTGGCGCAGATCCGTGAGAAACAGCCAGACGGGCCGTATTACCTGTTGGGCTGGTCGCTGGGTGGGACGTTGGCGATGTTGATGGCCGCGCAACTCGAACAGGTCGGCCAGACAGTCAAGTTCGTTGGTCTGGTGGACAGCTTCGTACCGTCGGCCAAGGTCAACGAAGGCACGGTGGATGATTGGCAGGCTGATCTGCGTGACTTCCTGCGGGTGACCCTGCCGGGCGCTGCGCCGGGCTTGAGCATCGATGGTGAAGAAACGCCGCAGAACCTGCGCGCTTTGTTCGCCGGGGCCATGAGTGCCGACCGTGGGGCTTCGACCTACGTGGCACTGGGCGCCGATGAACTGGCCCATGTGTTCAGCGTGGCGCGTCGACTCAAGCAACTGTCGTTGCAACTGGATCGCTGTGCACCGTTGGCGCTCAACCCCATCTGCTGGTGGACACTGGGGCGCGAAGAGGAGGCCGTGGAACTGGCGGCGCAACTCGGACAGCCGGGCATGGGCGGCGAATGGCTCGATTGCGGGCACTTCCAGATCCCGCGCGATGAAACTTTCCTGTCCGAGGCTGAAGAAATGCTCGGCGAGATCGTTGAACCAGTAGCCATGTCCTGAAATTTGCTCTGAAACCGGAAAGAAAGCATTCGGGCGCTCATCGCGTGCGAATGCTTTTGGAGAATTAAATGCCTTTGAACCCTGATATCGCCGCATTCCTGCAACTGGTCGGTAACGGCCGTGCCAGTGGCAAACGTGTTGGCATGCATGAGCTGAGCCCGGCAGAAGCCCGCGAGCAATTTGATCGGTCGTCACTGTTGATGGATGCCGGCGGCGAAGACTTGCAAGTGGTGGATGAACTGCAATTACCCGTGCGCGATGGTACGCGCCTGAACGCACGGATCTACAGCAATCAGCCCTTGTATGCAGGTGCCGGACGTCCGGCGCTGTTGTATTTCCACGGCGGGGGTTATGTGGTCGGCAGCCTCGATTCCCATGATTCGCTTTGCCGGGCATTGGCGTCGATGGCCGATTGTGTGGTGCTGTCGGTGGCTTATCGGTTGGCGCCGCAGTTTCGCTTTCCAACGGCGGCCGATGATGCCCGGGATGCCTGGGATTGGCTGGTGGTCAGTGCCGAGGATATGGGCATCGACGCCTCGCGCCTGGCGATAGCCGGTGACAGTGTCGGCGGCAGCCTGGCCACGGTACTCGCCGCGCAACTGGCGGGCGCCGCCGTGCAGCCGCGCTTGCAGGTGCTGATTTATCCGGTCACGGATGCCAGTCGCAGCACGCCGTCGATCGAGCGTTTTGGCGAAGGGCATTTGCTGGAGAAAGATTCGCTGCATTGGTTCTACGAGCACTATCAGCGTGATGTCAGCGATCGTCTCGATCCTCGGTTTTCGCCGTTGCTGGCGCAGGTCAACGCCAATGTCGCGCCGGTGCTGTTGGTGCTGGCCGAGTGTGATCCGTTGCACGACGAGGGCGTGGCGTATGCGCGTCATTTGCAGGCGGCGGGGGTTGAGGTGCAATTGAAGGTTTATGAGGGCATGACCCACGACTTCATGCGCATGGGCGCGATTATCGATGAGGCTCAAGAGGCGCAGCAGCATATTGCTGAGCGTTTGGTCGAGGTGTTTGCTGTGGCATGACGGGATGGGTGAATATCCGTTGCTTTGGGCAACCCTGAGCAGCCGTTGCCGCGGCAACGGATATGCTCACAAACCTCAAGCTCAAATCCGCGGAAAAACCAAATCAAAAGATCGCAGCCCTCGACAGCTCCTACACTGATTGCTATGGCTTGCCCTTCAAGCCTCAGACAACCACCACTGAAGGAGTCTGTCCCATGCCTGTTACTTCTGAAAGCACCTGTGACTGTCCTAAATGCAACTGCAAGCTCGGTGAACATCCGATTGCTTGCCACGGCAAGCACTACTGCTGCGAAGGCTGTGCCAAGCACCACGAACATGGTGAGGCGTGTTCAAGCAAGGGCTGTAAATGCGCACACGGCTAACGACCGCTCACAAAAAGTGGAGCCTAATCAGGCTCCACTTGCAGTTTCAGGCTGTCGTCATCCTGCCGTTCGGTATGCCGCACTGTGCCTTGCAATCGTCGGCCTTCAACCCTGACCACCACGGTTTTCGCTTGGTCAAGGCTGTCGGGGAGCGGCGCTGACACGCGCAGGGCGAAGCTGAACGGGTCGTCTTCGACAGCTTCCAGCCCTACCTGACAATCGACACTTTTGGTGATACGACCGAACAGTGTGTCCAGGCCGTAATCCAGATGCGCCGGACTGCTGATGGTGCTCATGGTGCATTCCCCCCCGATTTTTTCCAATCGCCAGGCAAAGCCTAGCTCGCCGGTCGCCACATGACGTTTTCCACGCCGAATTTTTCCGCCATAGGTTTGCTGGTCTTCTGCACCTTTTCGCGACCGAAGCGCGGAATTCGACCCACTCCCGCGTCGCAGCTCGCCCAGTGCCACGCCTCGGCGTTGTCCATTTTGTCCGAGCGGATAATGAACGACTTGGGCGTGCCGTGAAGGGTGTAATCGATGACAAACAGTTTTGCGTTGTTCATAAAGCCCGTAATCCTCCCTGTGGTAATAGAAGGATCGCGGCGCGAGCGGAAAATTCACTCGGATTGTCGGACGGTATCTATCCATGGCGACGCGGTGGCGCACTGGTTACCATGACGGCTTCACCAACCCCAATGAATGCTCGCCATGGCCCTCGCCGCGCCCCCCGATCTCAGTGACACCGATGTCCCCGTGCAGCCGCTGGCGCGTACATATCCGCGTGGTTTGTATATCGAGCCGCATGAGCATGTCTGGGGGCAGTTGTTGTATGCGATGAGCGGGGTGATGTGGGTTGAAACCCCGCACGAGGCGCTGGTGGTGCCGCCGCAGCGGGCGGTGTGGTTGCCGCCCGGGGTACCGCACGGGATTCGCGTGGTGTCGGATTTGCAGATGCGCAATATCTACTTGCGTCCGGCGCTCGCGGCGACACTGGATGAGACGGTGCAGGTGATCGAGGTCGGCGGGTTGCTGCGTGAGTTGATCGTCGGGCTGGTGGAGCAAGGCGACAGTGGTGAGCCGGCCTACTACGAGGCGATGGCCGGTCTGGCCTTGCTGGAGCTCAAACGCGCCAGGCGTTCGCCGTTGAAGATCCCCTTGCCGGACGATTCCGACCGGCGCTTGATGAATGTGTGTCAGGCGGTGATGGCCGCACCGTCGCTGGAGATTTCTTTCGAACAGCACGCGGAACACGCCGGGGCCAGCGTGCGGACATTGGCGCGGTTGTTCAAGGACAGCCTGGGCATGGGCTTCGCCGAATGGCGACGGCAAGTGCAACTGGCGACGGCGGTGGCGCAGTTGATCCAAGGCGTTGCCGTGAGCGCCATCGCCCGTGAGCTGGGCTATTCGCCGAGCAGTTTCAGCGACATGTTCCGCCGGGAGCTGGGTGTTCCCCCTTCACAATTCACGGCAGACTGAACGCAGATCCTGTGGGAGCGGGCAAGCCCGCCACAGGGACTGTCGGCGTACTTCAGGCATTTGGCCGATAATCAGAAGTCCTTGGCCGGTAGCGATCAAGTCCTTTCCCTAGACTCTGCCCATTCCCTTTACGCGGCGGAGTTTTCTCCATGAACTACCTGATTTCGCTGGGCATCGGCCTTGGTGTCGGCCTGCTCTACGGTGCGCTGGATTTCCGTTCTCCAGCCCCACCGGCCATTGCGCTGGTTGGCTTGCTGGGCATGCTCGCGGGTGAGCAGTTGTGGCCGATGGGCCGGCAACTGGTGGCCGGTTGGTTGTCCTGAAATCCCTCTTTCTTATTCGCTGGATGTGTCCATGAAAGCACTGCAATTCGATCAAACCGGCGACTTGTCTTCCCTGCGCTACGTTGAAGTGCCGACCCCGGTGCCCGGCGATGATGAAGTATTGGTCGAGATCAAGGCCGCCGGCCTGAACCCCAGCGACGTGAAAAACGTCCTCGGGCGTTTTCCCTACACCACGCTGCCACGCATTCCCGGGCGGGATTTTGCCGGGGTTGTGGTCCAAGGCCCGCAGGCGTTGATCGGTCAGGAAGTCTGGGGCACCGGGCGTGAGCTGGGGTTTTTCGCCGATGGCTCCCATGCGCAATTCGTCAAACTCCCGATCAAGGGCGTTGCGCATAAACCGTCGCACCTGAGTTTCGCCCAGGCTGCCAGCCTCGGCGTGCCGTACACCACGGCGTGGGATGCGCTGGAGCGCAGTCTGGTTACCGCCGAAACCCGTTTGCTGGTGATCGGCGGCGGTGCGGTGGCCACGGCAGCGTTGGCGTTGGCCAACGTTCGCGGCGCGCAGTTGTTGGCAGCGGCGCGGCGGCCGGAGCAGGTCAAGGACTTGCAAGCGCAGGGCTACCAGACGCTGCAATTGGATAAACCTGAAGACCTCGGCGCGCAGGTCAACGCGGTGTATGCCGGCGGTGCCGATGTGATCTTTGACACCACGGGTTTCTGGTTGCCGGCCTCCGTTGCGGCACTCGCGCCGTTCGGCCGCATCGCCATCATCGCCGCGCCGACCGACGGCCATGTGCAGTTGCCAGCATTGGCGCTGTATCGCAAGGGCGGTTCGGTGGTCGGCATCAACTCGCTGCTGTACGGCGTTGAAGCGTGCGCGGCCATGTTGGAACAATTCGGGCGCCTCTTCGATGAAGACTTGCTGCCGTTGCCCCAAGGGCTGGTGGAAGCGCCGCTGGCCGAAGGCCTGGCGCGGTATACCGAGGTCAATCAGGGCCGTGGTGACAAGGTCATCCTGATTCCCTGATACACCACAACGCAAAACGGTGGGCGGGCTTGCTCGCGAATACGGTGTGTCAGGCAATAGAAATATCGACTGATACGACGCTTTCGCGAGCAAGCCCGCTCCCACCGTTTGTATTGCGTGGGGTTCAGGATTGCGGGACGCCGTTTTCCCAGGCAGACCAGTGCTTGAGGATGTCTTGCACCAGCGGATTGCCGGCGCGGTAGAGGTTTTCGAGTGCCGGGACAAAACCGCCCTGATCGGCGTATTTGAGCAAATTGTCCACTTCACTGCCGCCCGGGGCCGGGCGGTCGAAGTCGGAGCCGGCGCGCACCACGGCCAGGCGCTGCACGTCGACCAGACCTTCGCGGCTGGCACGCAGCAGCGCTTCATAGGTCGAGTTGTCTTCCTGTTGCGTCGTGCAGTATTCGCCTTTGTTGTCGGTCAACAGTTTGGTCCAGACCTCGGCCCGTTCGCTCAGGCGCGTGCCGGAGAACCAGGTGTTGCCTGCCAGTGTGTCGCAGCGAGTGACGACTGGCGGCTGATTGGCCGGGGCGGTGGGGTATTTCAGGCGCCACGCGGCGGATTCCTTGCTCTCGCTCAGTGCCACGTCGTGGCTCAGCGCGAAGGCTTTGGCCTGCAATGTCGGGTTGAGTTCGAAGACTTCGGTCTTGTAGTCCAGCGGCGGTTTTTCGTTCGGGCCCCGGGTGTTGATGCCCAGATAACCGGTCGGCCAGCTCGACGGTGCGTCGCGTGAATCCAGCTCCCACTGCGTGCCGAACTCCACCAGGTAATGCGCCCACGCGGCGGTGCCGAGGGTGCCGTGTTTGGGGCTGATCCCGGCAATGCCGGCGATCAGGAAATAGCTTTTGCGCAGGTCGAATTTCGGCGACAAGGCCAGTGCCAGGGTCGACGCGGCAGCGTTGGTCTGGCCCATGCCGGTGGTCAACAGGCACACCTGCTGCGTGTTGCAGCGGATGGTCGGGTATTCGGCGGACAGGCCCGGCACGCGGATTTGCTGCTTGAGCTCCAAGCGATCAATCCAGTGCTGTGCCTCGGGGGCGAACATGGTGATCAGGACAACCTTGGGCTGGATCGGCGCTTCGACAGCCCACGCCGTGGAAGAGAGCAGGGTGGCTGCGGCCAGTGAAACTCGCATCATTGCTTGCATGAACATCTCCTGGATTCAGAACTGATAACCGATGCCGGCGTAGTAACCCCAGCCGTTGGAACGGGCGCGGAAATTACCGTCGCCGAAGTTCAACTCACTGCCGTCCTCCCAGTTGCCGCCGTTGTGGAAATAACGCCCCACCAGCGTGAAGCGCAAATGTGTGAACGAGTACAACAAGACATTGGTCGCCACCGTGGCGTTGGCAGTGCGTGCCGGATTGTCCTTGTGCATGTCGGAGCCGAAGTCGAAGTTGGTAAAGCCGATATAGGTCAGCGAGGCGCCGTTGCTGTAGCTGTCGATGGGGATGATGTACTTGAGTTGGGCGCGGTAGCCGTCCCAGGAATACTCATTGCTCGCACCGTAGTTTTCCCACTGGTAACGCCCATACAGGTTGGCCGACAGATTGACCCGCGAATGGGTGTCGATGTCGGTGCCGAAGCCGCTGTAGAGGGTGTTGGCGCGGTTCTCTTTGCGGCTGCCGTGGTCGTATATCCAGTCGAACGCTACGTACCATTCCTTGAACGGGCCGATGGCCAGGCTGCGGCCGGCGAGGTAGTCGATGGAGATGCGCGGTTCGTGCTCCATGAACACCGGCGAACCGTGGTCCCACACGCCTTTGTCATGGCTGTTGCCGATGTTGAAAATCTTTGGCACATCAATGTAGCCGTACAGCTCGAACGGGCCTTTGCGTCCGAAATACTCGTATTCCAGGTAGATATCGTCGGCCGGTTGAGGGCCGAAGCTGATGTCCTTGCTGCCGATCAGGGTCAGGTCCTGGTTATACCAATCCGACAGGTACGCCCCTTTTTTCGGCGGGCTGGCTTCGGGGCTGAGGGTTTCGCCTTGGGCGGACTCTTCGGCTGGCGTCGATTGTGCCAGAGCACTTTGGCTGAGAAGTCCGGTAACGCCGGCCAGTAGCAAGGAAACAGCAAACGTGCGCGAAAATGGGGCGCGAAGAAGCGAGGCGCTGTGCATTCAAAGTCCTTTTTTACGGATCAAGGCCCGGGTCTGCGGGCCTGTAAGGTTTTGTGACGAAAATGCCGGGATTGACGGCTCGCAAACGTTTGCATAAGCCGTACCAATTCTTTCTTGAACGTTGAAAATCCCCAGTGGGAGCGCGCTCGCTCTGCCTGCAGACTGGCTTGCGCAGGCGCACGCATTCCAAATATAGGGGCGGGCTCGCTCGCGATGGGCTCCTGCGATTCACCGCACAAATCCGTCATCCCACGCTCTGCTAGAATCCGCCCCATTCCCTGCCAGAGACTTCCCCATGAGCGAGCCGATTCGTTTGACCCAATACAGCCATGGCGCCGGTTGCGGCTGCAAGATTTCCCCGCAGGTGCTGGAGGTGATCCTGGCCGGCAGCGGCGCGCAGAACCTCGACCCGAAACTGTGGGTCGGCAACGCCTCGCGTGATGACGCGGCGGTGTATGAGATCGATGCCGAGCGCGGTGTGGTGTCGACCACTGACTTTTTCATGCCGATTGTCGATGACCCGTTCGACTTCGGCCGCATTGCCGCCACCAACGCGATCAGCGACATCTATGCGATGGGCGGTGATCCGCTGATGGCGATTGCGATCCTCGGCTGGCCGGTCAATGTGCTGGCGCCGGAAGTGGCGCGGGAAGTGATTCGTGGCGGCCGTGCAGTGTGCGACGAGGCGGGGATTACGCTGGCGGGCGGGCATTCGATCGATGCGCCGGAGCCGATCTTCGGTCTGGCGGTCACCGGTCTTGTCGAAAAGCGCCACATGAAACGCAATGACACCGCCACGGCCGGCTGCCTGCTGTACCTGACCAAACCGCTGGGCATCGGCATCCTCACCACCGCTGAAAAGAAGGGCAAGTTGCGCGCCGCCGATGTCGGTGTGGCCCGCGACTGGATGTGCACTTTGAACAAACCCGGCAGCCGTTTCGGCAAACTCGCCGGTGTCACCGCGATGACCGACGTCACGGGGTTCGGCCTGCTCGGGCATCTGGTGGAAATGGCCGATGGCAGCCAGCTCACGGCGCGCATCGCCTATGACCGTGTGCCACGCCTGGACAGCGTCGAGTATTACCTTGACCAGGGTTGTGTACCCGGCGGCACGTTGCGCAACTTCGACAGCTATTCGAGCAAGGTCGGCCGCGTGCAGGAACTGCACAAGCGTGTGCTGTGCGACCCGCAAACCAGCGGGGGCCTGCTGATTGCCGTAACGCCTGAAGGCAATGACGAGTTCCTCGCCGTCGCCGCCGAACTGGGCCTGAACCTTGCGCCAATCGGCGAACTGGTTGAGCGACAGACCACCGCAGTCGAGGTGATTTGATGCTCCGCGACTGCACCGATTACCGCGACATTTTCCTCAACGACCGACCGCTGATGGACGCCCGCGCGCCGATTGAATTTGCCCACGGCGCGTTCCCCGGTGTGGTCAATCTGCCGCTGATGAACGACATCGAGCGGCAGAGAATCGGCACTTGCTACAAACAGCAGGGTCAGCAAGCGGCCATCGAACTGGGCCATCAACTGGTGTCCGGTGCGGTGAAGGCCGAGCGCATTCAGGCCTGGGCCGACTTCGCCCGGGCCCATTCTGATGGTTATCTCTATTGTTTTCGAGGAGGCTTGCGTTCGCAGATCACCCAGCAGTGGTTGCGTGACGAGGCCGGCATCGACTATCCACGCGTCGGTGGTGGCTACAAGGCGATGCGCGGTTTTCTGATCAACACCCTTGAGCAAGCCATCGCGCAATGTGATTTCGTCTTGCTGGGCGGCATGACCGGCACGGGTAAAACCGAAGTGCTGGTGCAGTTGCGCAATGGGCTGGACCTGGAAGGATACGCCAACCATCGCGGCTCCAGTTTTGGTAAACGTGCCACCGGGCAGCCGTCGAATATCGATTTTGAAAACCGTCTGTCAATCGACATCCTCAAGAAGCGTGAGACTGGCATCGAGCAGTTTGTGCTGGAGGACGAAAGCCGGGTGGTCGGCAGTTGTGCGTTGCCGCTGCCGCTGTATCAAGGCATGCAGCAGTACCCGATGGTCTGGCTGGAAGACAGTTTTGAGGATCGTGTCGAGCGGATTCTGCGTGACTATGTGGTGGACCTGTCGGCTGAATTTTCGGCGGTGCATGGCGAAGATGGATTCGTGCTGTTTTCGCAGCGGCTGCTGGAAAGCCTGAACAACGTGCAGAAGCGTTTGGGGGGCGAACGTCATCAACGCATGTTGACGCTGATGGAAGAGGCGCTGGCCGAGCAGGCCCGCAGTGGTGCGGTGGATCTGCATCGCGGCTGGATCGAGGGGCTGCTGCGTGAGTATTACGACCCGATGTATGTGTTTCAGCGGGAGAAGAAGGGCGGGCGGATCGAGTTTGCCGGGGAGCGGGCGGCGGTTCTTGAGTATCTGCGTGAGCGGGTGAGTCAGAAAAATTGATGTTGGTTTGAATGGCCTCTTCGCGAGCAAGCGCCGGATCAGACGACATCGCCATCAGGTGGGACAGGTTTGCTTGCCATGATCCAGCCCCTGCTTGTAGCTGTGGCTCTGCAAACTGGCCTTGCCGTTGTGCCAGGTCAGTGTCAGCACGTACAGCGAATCGAAATCACTGGAGGCCCAATCATCGGTGATGGTCTGTTTCTCGCCCAGCGCTTTGCCGGCCACCTTGTTGATCAGCTCCGGCAGATAGCCATGGGACCAGGCGGTGTAGATCGTCGAGTTGTGATACTTGTCTTCGAGCAGTTCGCGGGCCAGGTCGCTGGTGTCATTGGCCGAAAACTCGATGTTCACGGGCAGGCCGAGTTTGATCGCAGCGGGGCTGATGGTCATCAGCGGACGAATGTAGCTGTAGGCGTTGTCCAGCTCACCCTCCTCGACATTGCGCGTCGGATTGGCGGCGAACACATAATTGGCCTTGCCGAACTTTTCCGGCAGCAGCGTCGATAGATCGATGGCGCGATTGAGGCCCTGGCAGTTGAGCTGACCGAGACCGCCCTCGGGTTTTTCCGCGTGGCGCAAAAACACCAGCGTCTGGGTACCGTCGACCGGTTGTGCGCGGCTCTCACTGGACTCAAGTGACAGAATCAATGCACTGACTGCCAGCAGCGAGGGCAGGGCCACATAAGCGCGTTGTTTGAAGCGCTTGGCGAAACTCAGCAGGTTCGTCATGAAATAAAAGGTTCTTCAGCATATTCGGTTAAGGCTGACAAACCTCTGCACCTCGGGCTCCCAGCACCGGGTGTTTTCCATGTCGTGAACGGCGTCCCTTTCAATAAAGGCATAGCTCAGAGTCCCCTGAGGCCGGTTTGGTTCGATCCTGGCTTTTGCACGCTAGCCGCAGGATGTGACGATTGATGCATTATGATCGGGTCTCTTTTGTGACTGGATGCTTCCCATGACCGATCTGTCCGCGTTCCCGATCACCCAGAAATGGCCGGCGCAGTACCCCGACTGGATTCAGCTCTATTCCTTGCCTAGCCCCAACGGCGTCAAAGTCTCGATCATGCTTGAAGAGATCGGCCTGCCGTATGAGCCGCACCGCGTCGGTTTCGACAGCAACGATCAGTTGTCCGCCGAGTTCCTGTCGCTGAACCCGAACAACAAGATCCCGGCGATTCTCGATCCCCACGGCCCGCAGGACCAACCGCTGCCGCTGTTCGAGTCCGGCGCGATCCTGATTTATCTGGCTGACAAGAGCGGTCAGCTCCTGGCCCAGGAAGGCGCCCTGCGCTACGAAACCATCCAGTGGCTGATGTTCCAGATGGGCGGCATTGGCCCGATGTTTGGCCAGCTCGGTTTCTTCAATAAATTCGCCGGCAGGGATTACGAGGACAAACGTCCGCGTGATCGCTACGTGGATGAAAGCAAACGCCTGCTCAACGTGCTCGACAAGCGCCTGGAAGGCCGCGACTGGATCATGGGCGAGCGCTACACCATCGCTGACATCGCCACGTTCCCGTGGGTGCGTAATTTGGTGGGTTTCTACGAGGCGGGTGATTTGGTTGGTATTGAGAACTTCCCGAATGTCACCCGTGTGCTGGAGCGATTTGTGGCGCGGCCGGCGGTGGTGCGTGGCTTGAGCATTCCTCAATAAGGACGGTGTATGCGTTCATTCGATTTCAAGCAAGTCGATGTTTTCAGCCAGAGAGCGCTTAAAGGCAATCCGCTGGCGGTGGTTTTTGGCGCCGACGCTCTGAGCGATCAGTGCATGGCCGCCTTTGCCTCCTGGACCAATTTGAGTGAAACCACCTTCATTCTTGAACCGCAAGATCCGCGCGCCGATTATCGGGTGCGGATCTTCACGACCCTGAGCGAATTGCCGTTTGCCGGTCATCCGACACTCGGCACCTGCCATGCCTGGCTGGAAGCAGGTGGGGTGCCCAAAGGCAATGACATCATTCAGGAGTGCGGCGTCGGGCTGGTACGGATACGCCGCGAGGGCGCAGAACTCGCGTTTCTCGCCCCGCCATTGCTAAGGTCGGGACCGGTCGAAGCCGAAGTCATGACGCGGGTGCAGCGGGGGCTGGGACTTAGCGGCGACGCCATTGTCCGCGCGCAATGGGTGGACAACGGCGCTGGGTGGTTGGCGGTGATGCTCAAGGACCGGCAGCAGGTGCTGACTCTGCAACCGGACCATTCACAGATGCTGGGATTGGCCGTTGGCGTCATAGCACCGTGGAATCCTGAGCGTGACGGCGATGAGGCCCAGTTCGAGGTCCGTGCGTTTATTTGCGGTGATGGGATGCCGGAGGACCCGGCCACCGGCAGCTTGAATGCCGGGATTGCCCAATGGTTACTGGGCGAGGGCATGGCGCCAGACGCTTATACGGTCAGTCAGGGCTTGAGCATGGGCCGGGCAGGGCGGATTCGGATCAGCCGACTTGGCGATGAAATCTGGGTTGGCGGGTCTGTGGTGACGTGCATTGCAGGACAGCTGACGCTCTGACCGCAAAATGCATCGGGGGGGAAGCCAGCGATTATTGCGTACGCGGTAATGCACTCTTGATTGATCCAGGTTTGTACCGCGCCCCCCGCAAGGCATAAGCTTGGCCCCCTACGACTTTCGTCTCATCTGCAGGTTTCAGGAAAACCCCATGTCCAGTCAGTTCCCCGAAGCACGTCCCCGCCGTCTGCGCCGCAATGCGAGCCTGCGCAGTCTGTTCCAGGAAACCGAGTTCAGCCTGAACGATCTGGTGCTGCCGATTTTCGTCGAGGAAGAAATCGACGACTTCGTGCCGATCAAGAGCATGCCGGGGGTGATGCGTATCCCCGAACGCAAACTGGCCGGCGAGATCGAGCGTTATGCCCGCGCCGGCATCAAGTCGGTGATGACCTTCGGTGTGTCCCATCATCTGGATGGCAACGGCAGCGACACCTGGCGCGAAAACGGTCTGGTCTCGCGCATGTCGCGCATCGCCAAGGATGCCGTGCCGGAAATGATCGTGATGTCCGACACCTGCTTCTGCGAATACACCGATCACGGCCACTGCGGCGTGATGCACAACCATGAAGTGGATAACGACCAGACCCTGGTCAACCTCGGCAAACAGGCCGTGGCGGCGGCCCGTGCCGGCGCTGATGTGATTGCGCCGTCGGCGGCAATGGACGGCCAGGTGCGGGCGATTCGTCAGGCGCTCGACGCGGCCGGTTTCACGCAGATTCCGATCATGGCCTATTCGACCAAGTTCGCTTCGGCGCTTTACGGCCCGTTTCGCGAGGCCGGCGGCAGCGCGCTCAAGGGCGACCGCAAAAGTTACCAGATGAACCCGATGAACCGCCGCGAAGCCCTGCGCGAGTCGCTGCTGGACGAACAGGAAGGCGCCGATGCGCTGATGGTCAAACCGGCGGGTGCGTATCTGGACATCATCCGCGACATCCGTGAAGCCTCCAACCTGCCGCTGTCGGCGTATCAGGTCAGCGGCGAGTACGCGATGATCAAGTTCGGCGCTCAGGCGGGTGCGATTGATGAAGATCGCGTGGTGCGCGAAAGCCTCGGCGCGATCAAACGTGCCGGTGCGGATCTGATCTTCACTTACTTTGCGATGGACCTGGCCCTGGCCGGCATCTGACAAACACCATCAATCCAGACGGTGGGAGCGGGCTGGCTCGCGAAGGCGTCGTGTCAGGCAACTATTGGTTGCTGATACACCGCTTTCGCGAGCAAGCCCGCTCCCACATTGATGTCAGGTGCAGGCGAAAAATGGTCTGATCCCGTGATCGTGGAAATAGCGTTCGATCACTTTCGGATCAGCGCTGTTATCGGCAATCGCCACGTAGGTGTCCGGGCGCAGCAGATAGAAGCCGTTACGCGCCAACCCCGCCGTTTCAAACGCCGGGCGCCAGTCGAGCACATGCAGCGGCAGATGATGTTCGTGGCACCAGGCAATCATTTCGTCGCTGGTGTCGCCGTACACATGCACCTGCCAGCACGGCTGCCTCAGCGGCTCGTAATTATCCCCCTCACCGTCATGGGCCCACGGCAAGCGATCACCGCCGTGAACGTGGCCGGCCACGCCTTGGCTGAGCGGCATGCCACGGTAGTTGAGGGTGACTTGCGACACAGTGCGAAAGAGGAACTCGCGGCTCGTTTCGAATGAGGCCAGTTTCGGGATCAGAAACGGTGCCAGCCGTGTGCGCAGCAGGTCGGCCATGCGCCCCTCGGCGGTGACGAAGCTGAAGACTTTGTCGGTGGTCGATACCAACCGCCGGGCGAAGGCGATGCGTTCCGTTTCGTAAGTATCGAGCAGTCTGGCCTCGGCAGCGCCGCTGAGCACGGCGGCGAGTTTCCACGCCAGATTGATCGCATCGCCAATACCGGTGTTCATGCCCTGACCGCCCGCCGGGCTGTGGACGTGCGCGGCATCGCCGAGCAGAAAGGCGCGGCCGCTGCGAAAGTGCTCCGCCACGCGGTGATGCACGCGGTAGGTGGAGAACCAGTGGACATCTTCGATTTGGACTTTCAAATGTTCGATGGCGCGGCGGCTGACGTCGGAAAACGCCAGGGTTTCGGCGCGCTGCGCACGTTCGTCGCGCACCGTCCCGATCAACCGCGCCCGCCCTTCGCCCGCCAACGGGAAGACCGCGAGAAAATCCGCTTCATCCAGATCCAGGTGCAGCTCGCCATTCATCGCCGGGCCGCTGGCCTTGACGTCCGCGACGTAGAAAATCTGCTGATAGGTGCCACCGGGAAAGCCCGTGTCGAGGGTGTTGCGCACCACGGAACGGGCGCCATCACATCCCGCCAGATAACAGGCCTGGCAGATTTCCTGCTCGCCATCGGGCAGGCGCAAATGCGCGGTGAGGCCGTCACCGGTTTCCTTGAAGCGCTCAAGTTCGGTATGACGCTCGACCACGACGCCGTAGTCTTCGAGACGCTCGATCAACAGCCGTTCGTGCTCGTCCTGCGGGAAGATTTCGACGAAGGCGTAGGGCGTCAGACCTTCGCCGATGCGGTTGAGCGGTAGCTGCGCAACGGGTTTGCCATTGACCCAGAAATTTGCCGCCGCCACTCGGTGGCCGTTGCGTACGAGGGTGTCGGCCAGGTCCATTTGCCGGTACAGCTCCAGGGTTCGCGCCTGTACCGCCAGTGCGCGGGAGGTGGTGCCCGGGGCTGAAGTCTTGTCGATGATGCGCACGCGCACGCCCAGTTTGCTCAGCCACAGGGCCAGCACCAGGCCGGTGGGGCCGGCGCCGATGATCAGGATGTCGCTGCGGTTCATGGGCCTGTCCTCCGTTTGCTGTGGAGCAAGTATGGATCAGAAGGAGAGGGTGGCCAGTTGATCAGCCAGACGGAAAAAAGCCCCGCAACCGTGACGTTGCGAGGCCTCTTTCGGGCTACGACGTTGCTTAGAAGTCGATCGTGCCCGACAACTTCGCCACTCGCGGTTCACCTTGCGTCAGATAACCGCCCTGAGCTGATGCCCAGTATTTCTTGTTCGCCAGATTCTCCACGCCCAGACGCAAGGTCACGTCTTTTTCCGAGACCTTGAAGGCGTAACGCGCGCCGGCGTCGAAGCGGTTCCAGGTCGGCAGGCTGAGGTTGTTCGCCGCGTCGGCGTATTGGCCGCCGGTGCGCAGCATCCGCGCATTCAGCGCAACGCCTTGCAGGCCGGGTACATCCCAGTCCACGCCCGCGTTGAACTGGAAGGTCGGCACGCCGATGGCACGGTTGCCGTCGTTGGCGCCGTTGAGGGTGTTCTTCAGTTCGGTGTCCATCAAGGTCAGGCCGCTGATCAGGCGCAGGCCGTTGATCGGCTCGCCGAACACGTTGATTTCCATGCCTTTGTTGATCTGCTCGCCTTCACGCACGTAAGTGCAGGTGCTGGCGCTGTCGATTTCACAGTAGCCGTCGCTCGGTTGCTCGATGCGGTATACACCCAGGCTCGCGCCGTAGGTGCCCATGTCGACTTTCACCCCGGCCTCGGTCTGCTTGGAACGGGCCGGTGCGTAGACTTCGTTGCCATTGGTCACGCGAAAGCCGCCGGAGCTGGTCGGTGAGGTCGGGCCCTGGGCCAGACCTTCGATGTGGTTGGCGTAAAACGACACATGCTCCCACGGCTTGAACACGATGCCGTACACCGGCGTGGTGATCGATTCGTCGTAGCTCGACGAGCGCGGGCCGCTGCCATAGCTGGCGTAACCGTAACCCTGCACGACCAGTTGCTGACGACGCAGGCCCGCGGTGATCAACAGGCGATCATCGAAGAAACCGAGGGTGTCGGAGATCGCGAGGCTGCGGTTGAAGGTCTTGCCGACGATGCCCGGGTCGTTCACATCGCCACCGGCAAAGTTGCCCACCGGCGATGGGGTTTGCACCGGGTGATAGATATTGTTGCTGTAGCGGGTCAGGTCGAAATCATAGGCACTGCGCTGCTCGGCCCAGATCCCGGTCAGGCCGAAGTTGAGCTTATGGCTGACCGGACCCGTATTGAATTTACCGTTGAGGCCGGCCATGACGCTGGTGTTGTCTTCATCGTGGGGAATGAACGAGCCGGTGGTGAACGAGGCGCCGCTGTTGCCGACCAGGGTGGTCGAGTTGTAGCGCCCGACTTCACGGGTGTGCTTGGCGCCGCCGGCCGCGTAGGCGGTCCAGTTGTCGTTCAGGTCGTACTCGGCGCGGAGCATGCCGAAGGTGTCTTCGATGTCGGTGTAGCCCCACTTCGGCGCGTAGTTGGTGTCGGCCGAGGGTGCGTCCGGAATGTGCGTGGCAGTGCCGAGGTTGACCGAGCTGCGGCCACCGTTGACGCGCTCTTTCTGGTAAGCGAAATCACCGGAAATCCGCAGGGCATCACCACGGTAATCCAGGCCAATGGCGAACAGTTTGGAGCGCTGGTTCTGGTGATCGATAGCGGTATCGCCTTCGCGCTGGGACAGATTGATCCTCGCGCCGAAACGGTTGTCTTCACCAAAACGCTGGCCAATATCGAAGTGATGACCGATGCGCCCTTCGCTATTGATGTCGGTGGTGTAGCGACGCAACGGCACGTCACCGGCGCGCTTGGGTTGCAGGTTGACACCACCGCCGATGCCCGAGCCGGTCGGGGTTACGCCATTGATAAAGGCGTTCGGGCCCTTGAACACTTCCACGCGCTCCAGAGCATCGGTGGAAATGATCTGCCGTGGCAGCACGCCGTACAGGCCGTTATAGGAAATATCGTCACTGTTGAGCGGTAGGCCGCGGATCATGAAAACCTGCGCCTGGTTGCCGTAGCCCGAGGCCTGGCGCACGGAGGAATCGTTGAGCAGCACATCGGCGACGTTTTCGGCCTGCTGATCCTGGATCAGTTGCTCGGTGTAGGACGCGGCGCTGAAGGGTACGTCCATCATGTCCTGATTGCCCAACACGCCCAATTGGCCGCCGCGAGCGACCTGACCACCGGCGTAGGCGGGGGGCAGGGCATCTGGCGCTGGGGCCTGAGCGTTGATGTTGACGTTGTCGAGCACCAGTTGTTTGTTATCGCCTTCGGCGGCGTGAGCGGTGACAGTCAGGGAGCACAGCAGGGCGAGAAGCGTCGGACGAAAGGGAGCAGCGAGTCGAGCTGAAGCGGGCATGTTTCGTACCTGGAGGCGCACGGCCAGTGAGAAAAATAAGGGCTGCGCGCAACTCCTTGCGCAAATGCGACTCCAGGTGCAAATGATAGGTTTTCTCAGTAACGTATTGCAATCAGTTTGTCATCACCTTGAGCTGCCGAAGGGATTGTGTATGGTTAACCCGCCTCAACGGACTGGATGATGGAGCCGCATGCACACCCCTCGATTACTGATCACCCTCGCCGCCCTGTTCGTACTTGGCGGTTGCGCCAGTCAGCGCAGCGGCGAGCCCGCCCCGCGTCCTCCCGCCGAAGTGAAGGCCGAGATCGTGCGGCTGATGCCGGTCAAAATCGCCGATCGCCAAGGCTGGGCCACCGATATCTACGCCGCGTTCGCCGCGCAACACATCAGCCCGACCACGCAGCATCTGTGCTCGGTGCTGGCCGTTGCCGAACAGGAGTCAACCTTTCAGGCTGACCCTACTGTGCCGGGCCTGGGCAAAATCGCCCGCGACGAAATCGACCGTCGTGCCGGCAACATTCATATCCCCGGCTTGTTGGTCAGCGGCGCCCTGCAAGTGCGCTCTCCCAATGGCAAAAGCTACAGCGAGCGCTTGAATGCGGCGCGTAGCGAGAAGGAGTTGAGCGCGATTTTCGACGACTTCATCGGCATGGTGCCCATGGGCAGCACGCTGTTTGGCGGCTTCAACCCGGTGCACACCGGCGGGCCGATGCAGGTCAGCATCGAATTCGCCGAGCAGCATGCCAAGGATTACCCGTACCCGGTGGCCGGCACGATCCGCCATGAAGTGTTCAGTCGTCGCGGCGGTATGTATTTCGGTATCGCCCATTTGCTCGGCTACCCCGTCAGTTATCGCGAACCGCTGTACCGCTTCGCCGACTTCAACGCCGGTTGGTACGCCAGCCGCAATGCCGCGTTTCAGAACGCCGTCAGCCGCGCTTCGGGCATCCCGTTGGCACTGGATGGCGACCTGATTCGCTATGACTCGATCATGCCCGGCAGCACCGAACTGGCCGTGCGCACCCTGGGCAAGTCGTTGGGCATGCGTAATCCGACCATTCGCGATCAATTGGAAAAGGGCAAAACCCTGGCATTCGAAGAGACCAGGCTTTATCAGCGTGTATTCGAGTTGGCCGAGAAAACCGAGGGTAAAGCACTGCCGCGTGCGGTGTTGCCGGGGATCGTGCTGCAGAGCCCGAAAATCACCCGCAAACTGACCACCGCCTGGTTTGCCAAGCGGGTGGACGAACGCTACAAACGCTGTATGGCCAAGGCTGGCTGATCGTTGCAGACATAAAAAACCCGGCTGATGGGCGCCGGGTTTTTCTGGTTTGTTGCGATGACGCCATTCATTCAAGCGTTGCGCAGTTCGTTCAGACGATCAGCACCACCTTCAGCGACGGTGTTGCCGTGCAGGCGATCCGAGCCATCAGCGGCGACGGTGTTGCCTTGCAGACGATCCGAACCGTCAGCGGCGACGGTGTTGCCTTGCAAGCGATCCGAGCCGTCAGCGGCGACGGTGTTGCCTTGCAAGCGATCCGAGCCGTCAGCGGCGACGGTGTTGCCTTGCAGGCGATCCGAGCCGTCAGCGGCAACGGCGTTCTGGTACAGACGATCCGAACCATCAGCGGCGATCATCGTGTGCGCTGGAGTTGCGGCAAAAGCGTTAATTGCGAAAACCGAGAAAGCGATGCTGAGAAGCGTTTGGCGTTTCATGATGGTGTGCTCCGGGGTGTTATTGGTTGGTGTGGAGCAGATGTTACGCCGGAGATTTTTTATGAGAACTTCATTGCCGTGATTGTGAACATCGATGCCGATGATGATTGCCAGAACCCGCAGCTTAGCGCTTCACAACACCTTCACTGCGCGCCCGATCGCCTGAATCGGCCCGGTCGGTTTGCCAATCGGCGAACCGTTGGCGCCTTCCAGCGTCAGCTCGAACAGCTGATTGGGTTGCAGCGGGGGCAGCTTGTCCAGCGGCACTTTCAATGCCTGTCCCGGTTTGACCAGGCCCAGTGACACCGGTCCTTGCCAGCCGTCAGCCTTGGTCCAGAATTCCAGGGCCTTGTCCGCCGGCACCTCCACCACGCCCAGCGGAATCAACTGAATCTCCCGCGAATTACTGGCCTGAATCACCCAGCCCGGGGCCTTGTCCTGCGGTGCGACCAGTACCACCAGATAACTCGGCTTCGGCGTGGTCTGGGTCAGCAGGATCGAGCCGAGCAGCAATGTCGCGGCCATTCCGGCAGCCGTCAGTCCACGCCACAGCGGCAGCAGATTCCACCATGAGGTTTTCACCGAGGCATGTATTTTGGGTGTGAGCCGTTCAACACTGCGCTCAATCCGTGGCCAGAGTTGTGGTGACGGCTGTTGCGGCGCGGCGAGCTCGGTCAGGTCCAGCAGGCGTCGTTCCCAGGCCTCCACCGCGGCACGCAGTTCGGGGTCGGTCGGCAGGCGTCGTTGAACCTTGGCGCGATCTTCCGCCGGGAGCGTGCCCAGCACATATTCACTGGCCAGTTCATCGCGTTCCTGTGCCGATTCAGTGGTCATCCCATGCACTCCCGCAAAGCGTTGAGGCTGCGTTTGATCCATGCTTTGACGGTGCCCAGCGGCGTATCGAGACGCGTGGAAATCTGCGCATGGCTGTAGCCGTCGACATAGGCGTGAAGGATGCAGCTTCGGCGTTGTGGATCGAGCTGTTCCAGGCAGCGGTGAATGCGCGCCGAATGCGCCTGGGCATCGAAGCCGTCATCGTCGTGCGTGGCCATTTCATGATCTTCACTGAACGGCGTTTCCCGGGCCTGATTGCGCAATAGATTCAGCGCCAGGTGCCGGGTCACGGTGAACATCCAGCCACGCGCCGAACCGCGCGCCGGATCGAATCCCGCCGCACCGTTCCAGATTTTGATGAACGCCTCATGGACAATGTCCTCCGCCAGCGCCGTATCGCGCACCAGCCGCTTGGCCACACCCAGCAGGCGCGGGCCCTCCTGCACATACAAATCGCGCAGGGCCGCTCGCTCGCCGCGGGCACAGGCAGCGAGACGGGCTTGGTAATCGAATTCGGATTCGGGTAAGGACATGCAATGCAATCTAGCTCACATTTAACTTCAGCACACAGAGCCCTTTGGCAGCGGCCTTGCCCGCGATGGCGTTGTGTCAGTCGGCATCACTGTCACGGTTACACCGCTTTGGCGAGCAAGCCCGCTCCCACAGGTTTTGCGCTGAGCCTGTGACTTCAGTTCGCCGCCCAGAAAATGTAATCGGCCTGATACTTCACCACTTCCTGCTGGCCCTTGTTGGCTGCCGTGCACTCGCTGCTCGGTGCCACGCCACCCTTGAGCGCAACGC
This sequence comes from Pseudomonas sp. EA_65y_Pfl2_P78, assembly GCF_963970495.1. Taxonomy (NCBI): domain Bacteria; kingdom Pseudomonadati; phylum Pseudomonadota; class Gammaproteobacteria; order Pseudomonadales; family Pseudomonadaceae; genus Pseudomonas; species Pseudomonas sp. EA_65y_Pfl2_P78. The sequence continues at coordinate 24,397 of NZ_CAXAON010000010.1, forward strand.
GCTGGATGTAACTCACGCCGCTCATGGCGCCTTTGCCTTCGGCCGGGTTGGCCTTGACCAGTTGATAGGGCAGGTTGCCCGCGCCCGATGGCGCCACCGCCAGTTGCGTGCCGGTGATTTTCGAACCGTCTTTAGCCTGCCAGGTAGCCGGTGGGCCATAGTAGGTGCCCACCTGCTTGCCGCTGCGATCATTGAGCACCGCTTTCGGCCCGACGAAGGTCCACTCGGTCTGCCCGGCCATATTGGGTTTGTCGCGGCACTCGTAGGTGACCTCGCCGACACCGGTGGTTTCCATCGCGATCTTGTGGCCGGCCGGCACTTTGATGGTGTCGGGGTAACTGCTTTGGGCGAAGGCCGTCGAGGTGGCTGCAAGCAAACCGGTGAAGCAAATCAGCTGTGTGGTGTTCATCAGTGTTTTCTCCGAAAGGGGTAGATCGCTGGCAGCCAACAGTGGCTGTTACAGGGACTACCCGTGGCGGAGCCGATTGGATGCAGTGCCTGGAAAATATTTTTAAGGCATCGCAATTTCCCTTGTGGGAGCGGGCTTGCTCGCGAAGGCGATGGGTCAATCACAGCTCATATAACAGGCACACCGCTTTCGCGAGCAAGCCCGCTCCCACAGGGTTCTTCTTCAGGCTTGAGGCCGGAGGCTTTCAGCAGTTCCTGGGTATAGGGGTGCTGCGGCGCCGCAAAGATCTTTCGCGAAGCACCTTGTTCAACGACTTTGCCATCCTTGATCACTATCAAGTCATGGGCCAGGGCATGCACCACCGCCAGATCATGGCTGATGAACAAATACGTCAGCCCGTGCTTGATCTGCAATTGCCGCAGTAACTCCACCACCTGCTTCTGCACCGTGCGATCGAGCGCCGAGGTCGGTTCATCGAGCAGAATCAGCGCCGGTTCCAGCACCAATGCCCGGGCGATGGAAATGCGTTGGCGCTGGCCGCCGGAAAACTCGTGGGGATAGCGATGACGACTTTGCGGATCAAGCCCGACTTCCTCCAGTACGCGAATCACCGCTGTCTCTCGCTCAGCCTCGGTGCCGATGCCATGGGTCAGCAAGCCCTCGGCAATGATCTGCTGCACCGACATGCGCGGGCTTAGGCTGCCGAACGGGTCTTGGAACACCACCTGAATCTGCCGGCGCAACGGGCGCATCAAACGCTGATTGAGCAGGCTCAATTGCTTGTTGCCGAAACGGATATTGCCCTGCGATTCCACCAACCGCAGGATCGCCTGACCCAGCGTCGATTTGCCCGAGCCGGACTCGCCGACAATCCCCAGGGTCTTGCCCCGTTGCAGGCTGAAACTGACGCCATCGACCGCTTTGATGTAGTCCTGCTGACGGCTGAACAGCGCTTTGGGCAGTGGGAACCAGACTTTCAGGTCATCCACCTCCAGCAAGTTGTGATCGTATTGACTCGGCACGGGTGCGCCGCTCGGTTCCGCCTCGATCAACAAGCGGCTGTAAGGATGCTGTGGGGCGCGAAACAGGGTTTCGCAATCGGCCTGTTCGACGATCTCGCCGTGACGCATCACGCACACCCGCTGAGCGATGCGCCGGACCAGATTGAGGTCGTGACTGATCACCAGCAGCGACATCCCGAGTCGCTGTTGCAACTCGATCAGCAGCTCAAGAATCTTCTGCTGCACGGTGACGTCGAGCGCGGTGGTCGGTTCGTCGGCGATTAACAGTTCTGGCTCGTTGGCCAGCGCCATGGCGATCATCACCCGCTGCCGCTGGCCGCCGGAGAGTTGGTGCGGATAGGCTTTCAAACGCTGCAAAGGTTGGCGAATGCCGACCAGTTCCAGTAATTCCAAGGTGCGAGCGCGGGCGGCGCGGCCCTTCAGCCCCTTGTGGATTTCCAGCACTTCGCTGACCTGTTTTTGCACGGTGTGCAACGGGTTCAGGGAAGTCATCGGCTCCTGGAAAATCATCGCAATCCGGTTGCCGCGCAAGCCGCGCATCTGTTGCTCGCTGGCGTGCAGCAAGTCCACGCCGTTGTAGCGGATGCTGCCCGTGCTGCTGACGGTTTTACCCGGCAGCAAGCGCAGGATCGAATGCGCCGTCACCGACTTGCCCGAGCCCGATTCGCCGACCAGGGCCAAACACTCGCCACGGCGAATGTCCAGGTTCAAACCGTGCACCACTGCCTGCCCGGCGAAGGCGACACGCAGGTCGCGGATCTCGATCAAATGGTCGTTCATGTCAGCTCCGCTGATCAGGATTGTGGGTCGAATGCATCACGGCAAGCCTCACCAATAAACACCAGCAACGACAGAATCAGCGCCAACGCGAAAAACGCCGTCAGCCCCAGCCATGGCGCTTGCAGATTGCGCTTGGCCTGGCCGATCAACTCGCCTAGCGACGCGGTGCCCGGCGGCATGCCGAAACCGAGAAAATCCAGCGCCGTGAGGGTGGCGATAGCGCCGGTCAGAATGAACGGCAGGTAAGTGAGGGTAGAGGTCATCGCATTGGGAAGGATGTGCCGGCGCATCAGTTCGCTGTCGGTCAGGCCCAAGGCTCGCGCTGCTTTGACGTATTCCAGATTGCGCCCACGGAGAAACTCGGCGCGCACCACGTCGACCAGCGCCAGCCACGAGAACAGCGCCATGATCCCCAGCAGCCACCAGAAGCTTGGCGAAACGAAGCCAGACAAAATGATCAGCAGGTACAGCACCGGCAACCCTGACCAGATTTCCAGAATCCGTTGCCCAAGCAAGTCGACCCAGCCGCCGTAGTAACCCTGCAACGCCCCGGCCACGATGCCGATCAATGCGCTGATGCCGGTGAGGATCAACGCAAACAGGATCGAGATCCGCGTGCCGAAAATCACCCGCGCCAACACGTCCCGCGCCTGATCGTCGGTGCCCAGCCAATTGCTCGTCGAAGGCGGGCTCGGTGCCGGTTCGGTGAGGTCGTAATTGACCGTGTCGTCACTGAACGGGATCGGCGGGAACAGCATCCAGCCGCCCTGATCCTCGATCAGTTTGTGTACGTAGGCGCTGGCATAGTCCGGCTGGAACGGCAGCTCGCCGCCGAAATCGGTTTCCAGGTAATCACTGAAGATGGGGAAGTAATAGGCGTCGTGGTAGCGGATCACCAACGGTTTGTCGTTGGCGATCAACTCGCCACCCAGGCAGATCAGGCACAGACCGATGAACAGCCACAGTGACCAGCACCCGCGCCGGTTGGCCTTGAATTGAGCGACACGGCGCTGGCCCAGAGGAGAGAGAGCGAACATCAGGCAGTCCTCGCCGAGAAGTCGATGCGCGGGTCGAGCAGGGTGTAGCAGAGGTCGCCGATCAACTTGATCAGCAGGCCGAACAGGGTGAACAGAAACAGCGCGCCGAACACCACCGGATAGTCCCGCGACACCGCCGCCTCGTAACTCATGCGCCCGAGGCCGTCGAGGTTGAAGAGGGTTTCGATCAGCAAGGAACCGGCGAAGAACACCTCGATCAGTGCCGACGGCACCCCGGCGACCACCAGCAGCATGGCGTTGCGAAACACATGGCCGTAAAGCACGCGCCGTTCGGTCAAACCCTTGGCCCGCGCCGTGATGACGTACTGGCGGCTGATCTCGTTGAGGAAGCTGTTCTTGGTCAGGATCGTCAGTGTGGCGAAGCCGCCGATCACCAATGCGGTCACCGGCAACACCAGGTGCCAGAGGTAGTCGCCGACCTTGCCCAGCGTGCTGAGGCTGTCGAAGTCATCCGAGAACAGCCCTTGCACCGGGAACCAGTTGACGTAGCTGCCGCCGGCAAACACCACGATCAGCAGAATCGCGAACAGAAACGCCGGCATCGCATAGCCGATGATGATCGCCGTGCTGCTCCAGACATCGAAGGCGCTGCCGTTCTTGACCGCTTTGCCGATACCCAGCGGGATCGAGATCAGATAGGTGATCAGCGTCGCCCACAAGCCGAGGGACAGCGACACCGGCAGTTTCTGAATGATCAGGTCGGTAACCTTGGCGCCACGAAAAAAACTGCTGCCCAGATCCAGTTGCGCGTAGTTTTTCAGCATCAGCCACAGGCGTTCATGCAGCGGTTTGTCGAAGCCGTAGTGGTGCTTGATTTCTTCGATCAGCGCCGGGTCCAGACCGCGACTGCTGCGCCCGGCGCCGCCAATTGCCGCGACCTCGCCACCACCGCCCATGCTGTGCCCGCCAAAGCCTTGCAGGCGGGCGATGGCTTGCTCCACGGGGCCACCCGGCGCGGCCTGCACGATGAGGAAGTTGACCACCAGAATGCACAGCAACGTCGGGATGATCAGCAGCAGGCGTCGACTCAGATAGCGCAGCATGTCACTGGCCCCCCGCACGTTGTGCGTGCATCTGTTGCGTGGTCAACGGCTTGGCCGAGACTTCCCACCAGGTGTTGAGGCCTTCGTCGTACGCCGGTTGCACCGGCGGCATGCCGAAACGGTTCTGGTACACCGTCGGCGTGCCCTTGGAGTAGTAGTTGGGAATCATGTAGTAACCCCATTGCAGCACCCGGTCGAGGGCGCGGGCGTAATGCACCATGGCGTCGCGGGTGTTGGCCTGCACCAGGCCGTCGATCAACTGATCAACCGCCGGGTTGGCCAACACCATCGAGTTGGAACTGCCGACTTGCGTGGCACTTTGCGAGGCGTAGAGGCTGTACAACTCGCGGCCGGGAGAGACGATCGGATCGCCGCTGCGCGGGAAACTGGTGACGATCATGTCGTAGTCCCGGGCATTAAGCCGATTGACGTACTGCGCCGAATCGATCCGGCGCAGATTGAGGGTGATGCCGATCTGCGCGAGGGTGCGTTTGAACGGCAGCAACATGCGGTCGAAACCGCCCTGACCGTCGAGAAAGGTGAACGCCAGCGGCTCACCGTTGGCGTTGACCAACCGATTGTTTTTCGCCGTCCAGCCGGCCTCGGCCAGCAGCTTCAGCGCCTGCAATTGCTTGTCACGGATATAGCCGCTGCCATCGGTTTCCGGCGCCTTGTAGACCTCGGTAAATACTTCGTCGGGGATCTGCCCGCGCAGCGGTTCGAGGATTTTCAGTTCCTCGGCGTCAGGCAGCGCGGTGGCGGCCATTTCGCTTTTGGGCCAGTAGCTGTTCTGACGCACGTAGAAGCCGCGCATCATCTGCTTGTTGGTCCACTCGAAATCCCACAACAGGCTGATCGCCTGACGCACCCGGCGATCCTGGAAAATCGGGTTTTGCAGGTTGAACACGAAGCCCTGCGCCGCCGTCGGTTTTTCCGGGGCGAGGATTGACTGTTGCAGGCGCCCATCGCGCAGCGCCGGGCTGTCGTAGCCGACCACATAACCGGAGGATGAAAACTCGCGGTTGTAGTCGAATGCGCCGGCCTGCAGCAGTTGGCGGGCGACGTCGGTGTCGCCGTAGAAATTCACCGTAAGGGTGTCGAAGTTGTACATCCCGCGACTGACCGGCAGGTCTTTGCCCCACCAGTTCGGGTCGCGCTCGAAACTGATGCTGCGCCCGGCGTCGACCTTGCTGACCCGGTACGGGCCGCTGCCCAGCGGGGGCTCGAAACCGCCGCCATTGGCGAAGTCGCGGGTTTTCCACCAGTGTTCGGGCACCACGCGCATCGTCGCCAGATCCAGCGCCAGCGTGCGATTCAGATTGTTCTTGAAGGTGAAACGCACCTGCTTTGGGCCTTCGATCAACACGTCCTGCACGTCGGCGTATTGCTGGCGATAACTCAGGCTGCCCTTGGTCATCAGCAGGTTGAAGGTGTAGCGCACGTCTTCGGCGGTGATCGGCGTGCCGTCGGCGAAGCGTGCCTTGGGGTTCAGGGTGAAACGCACCCAGAGTCCTGCGCGATCGCGCTCCATCTGCTGCGCGACCAGGCCGTAGACGGTGTAGGGCTCGTCCAGCGAACGGAACGCCAGCGGCGAATACACCCAATCGTTGACCTGCACCACGGAAATGCCCTGATCGGCATACGGGGTGATGTAGTTGTATTGGCCAATCTCCATCGACGCGCGGCTGAGTGAGCCACCCTTGGGCGCGTGGGGATCGACGAAATCGAAATGCTGAAAACCCGCCGGGTATTTCGGCGCTTCGCCGTACACCGTCATCGCATAGCTGCCGACGGCCAGCGCAGGTGCCGCGTTGCACAGCAGCGTGCTGCCGAGCAGCAGAGCGGCCATGTTGCGCATGAAAGTCATGAAGTCACTCCTTAATTCCTGAATGCACACAGATCAATCTGTGGGAAGGGGCTGCTCCCGAAGGCGATGGATCAGTGAAGGGGGTGTTGACTGACACATCGCCTTCGGGAGCAAGCCCCCTCCCACAGGGGAGACATCTGGTGTTTGCGGTTAGAAGTGGTAAGTCATGCGCGCGAACAGCGTGCGGCCCAGCGGGTCGGTGTAGCGGGGGTCATAGCCGCTCTGGAAGTTGTAAGCCTGGTTGGAGAACGGTGGGTTGCGGTCGAACATGTTTTTCATCCCCGCGTCCACGTCCAGCACCTTGTCGAAGGTGTAGCCGGCCGACAGATCCCACACCGAATACGACGCGACCCGCGCGTGGGTATCGCGGTCGTAGTCGTTGTAGCCGGTGGTGAAGCGGTTGGTCAGCGACGCCCGTGCCGCGCCGAAGGTCCAGCTGCCGGTCAGGTTGTGCTTCCAGCGCGCAACCACGCCGTCACCCTGGAAGTCGCCGACCTTGTCGGTGAACGGACCTTTGATGGTGCTCTGGAAGTCGTATTCGTCGACGTAGGTGCCCTGCAGCCCGAGACCGAACTGGCCGTACGGGGTATTCGGGAAACGATAATCGAGCGACACATCGATGCCGTTGGTTTCGACGATGCCCAGGTTGGCGTTGCCGGTGACGATGTAGTTGAGCGTGCCGTCGGCGTTGCGCACGAAGCGGTCGGAGTAGCTGCCGGCCTGATCAAACACGGTGGACTCCGGGAATGGCTGGATCTGATTGGAGATGTGAATCCACCAGAAATCCAGGCCCACGGAAAGGTTGCTCATTGGCTGATAAACGAAGCCCAGTGTCACGTTGCGTGCCTTCTCCGGGGCCAGATCCTCGTTGCCGCCGATCTGGTTGAGGAACTGCTGACCGCAATCGCGCCCGCCGTTGCCGCCCGGTTGCACCACGCCGCCGGTACACAGCACCGGATCGTTGTAGTAGCCCTGGGTGTACGTGATGCTGCGCGGTGAATACAGCTCGTAAAGCGACGGCGCACGGAAGCCTTCGCTGTACGCGCCACGCACCACCAGTTCTTTGAGCGGCTGGTAGCGGAACGAGTATTTCGGGTTGGTGGTGCTGCCGAAGTCGCTGTATTTGTCGTGGCGTACGGCGGCGGACAGTTCGAGGCTGTCGAGCACCGGTACGTTGATTTCCGCGTAGGCGGCTTTCACGCTGCGGTCGCCTTCGACGCTGCCGGCCGGGTCGATACCCAGGCTCTGAATGTCGCCGGCAAACTGCTCGAAGTCCTGATGGAATTTCTCTTTGCGGTACTCGCCGCCCAACGCCAGACCGGATGGACCGGCACCGAACCAGTCACCGATTTCGCGGCTGATCCGACCGTCGAAACCGGCGACCCGGCCAACAGCGGTGGAGTAGGCACCGTGGTAGGCAGCGTTGTCGATGTACTGCTGACCGGCAGCCGATTGCGGGCCGAACGGATTGAGCAGGCCGCTGGCCAGACCATCGATCATGGCTTGATCGCTGACATAACCGCTGGTGACGCTGGAAACGATTTTGTTCTGGTTGTACGAGGCGCCGACGTTGTAATCCCAGCCGCCGACCAGACCGTCGAAGCTCAGCAAGAAGCGCTGGCTGGTGTTCTGGTCTTTCGACTCACGCGGGCCGGCGGCGGTTTCGCGCCAGTTCACATCCACGGGTTGGGTGGGGTCGAGGGCGAACCCGGTGGGGCCTGGCGTGATGCCGTTGCCGGGGTAGTAGGGCGATGAGGCATCCAGGCTCAGGCCGGTCAGTGGCGCGGGACCGACCGCCGTGGCGTTGTTGTTGCGCGACCAGAAGTACTCGAGGTTGACGTTGTGGTCGTCCGCCAGTTTGCCGGTGGTCTTGCCGAAGAAAGATGTCTTCTCGGTTTGTGGCACCAGGTCGATGTATTCACGGGTGCTGAAGCGGCACACGCCATCGCGCGCCACCAGGTTAGGCCCGTTGCAATTGCTGCTGGCCAACGGGTTGGTTGCGTTGCCGTTCTGGCTGTAGTTGCCGGGGAACGCGGTGCCGGAGGTCTGATCCAGGCCGCGCCCGGGCACGTAGTCGCGGGCGAAGGAGCGGTCATTGGCGTCGAGGTTCTGCTGCTTGTTGTAATTGAACACACCGAGCACGTTGAAGCGGTCTTCTTCCAGGTCACCGAAGCCCCAACTGGCGCTCATGTCCTTGGTCGCACCGCCGCCACTGTGGGTCGGGGTTTCGCCGCCGAGGGTGAGTTGGCCGTCAGTCAGGGATTTTTTGGTGATGAAGTTGATCACGCCGCCGATGGCGTCGGTGCCGTAGAGCGCCGAGGCGCCGTCGCGCAGCACTTCCACGCGCTCGATCGCGGCAAACGGGATCATGTTCAGGTCCACCGCGCCGCCGGCGGAGTTGGTGCCTGACAACGCGTTGTTGGCCAGGCGTCGACCGTTGAGCAGCACCAGGGTTTTGTTGGCGCCGATGCCACGCATGTCGGCGAACGAAGCGCCACCGGTGGCGGCGCCAACCGAGCCGGCACTGTTGTTGATCGACTGGCTGCCGGTGATGCGCTGCACCAGTTCGGCGGTGGTGGTCACGCCCTGTTTGCGCAGCTCATCGGCCTTGAGAATAGTGATCGGTACCGCCGTTTCGGCATCGACCCGGCGAATCGCCGAACCGGTCACTTCGACCCGTTGCAGTTGCGTGGTCGGCGCAACGACCGCGGCGGCTGCCGGAACAGCCGCATTCTCGTCCTCGGCCGCTTGCACGGTCCCGGCGCCCATCCCCATGGCCACCAGATACAGCGGAACAAAACGGTGGCGAGAAATCGTGGCCACCAATGGTTTGAGCGTGAAGCGTGGAGTGTTCATCAGCATGGTTGTTTCCGACTTTATCAGACGTTATCGAATTGGCCTTGTGAGCCCCTCATTGCTCCGCTTTCGGTGATACCTCGTGCGGAAAACCACTTTCTTCAAGCAAGCCGATCCCCTCCGAAAGGCGCGTTGCGTTTTTCGGTCGGCGGGTTGCGACGGGATTCGATCAGCGGTGTCGGGCGCGTTTCTCAAGGCGCGCCCGGCACCGCACTCAGTGGGTGGTCATCACCGATATTTTGCTGATGCCCGAGCGTTCGATGGACGCCATGGCCTTGGCCACCTGCCCATAGTTGACCGCGGAGTCGGCCTGAAGCTGAACGCGCACATCGGCATCCTTGGCCTTGACCTCCTTGAGGCTGGCCTCCAGGGATTCCGGGGCCAGTTCGGTCTTGGCCAGATAAAACTTGCCGTCCTGATCGACGCTGACCACCACTGGGTCTTTTTTCTCAGCGGGGGCGACGGCGTCGGTTTTTGGCAGGTTGACCTTGATCGCGTTGGTCATCAGCGGCGCGGTGACGATGAACACCACCAGCAACACGAGCATCACGTCCACCAGCGGCGTGACGTTCATTTCGCTGAGCACTTCATCGCTGTCTTGAGTGGAGAAGGACATCAGCTGGCCTCCCGCACGGCGGCTGTGGTTTTGCTGGCAATGGCCTGACGGTTGACGGAAAACGCACTGCGCGAGGCGAGGGCGTCGAAGTCATGGGCGAAGTCGTCCATGTCGGCCGAGGCGAGTTTGAGTCGACGCAGGAAGAAGTTGTAAATCAGCACTGCCGGCACGGCGACGGCGATCCCCACGCCCGTGGCGATCAATGCATGGCCGATAGGGCCGGCGACGGCTTCAAGGCTGGCCGAACCGGTCTCGCCGATGCTTTTCAGCGCTTCCATGATTCCCCATACGGTGCCGAACAGGCCAATGAAGGGCGCCGTGCTACCGATACTGGCGAGGATCGCCTGACCGTTTTCCAGCGAGCGGCGTTCTTTCTGGATCTGCTGGCGCAGGTTGCGTTCCAGGCGATCCGACCGGTTGATGGTGTGCGCCAGTTGCTGAGTGGTACGCGGCGATTCTTCGACCAACAACGCTTCGAACCCGCTGCTGGCGATGCGCGCCAGGGCGCCGGGGTATTGGCTGGCATGTTCGGCGGCGGTGAGCAGGTCCGGCGCGCCCCAGAAGGCTTTGCTGAACTGTTTGTTCTGCGTTTTCTGGCGCAGGTATTGCGCCGACTTGACCAGCAGGATCGCCCAACTGACCACGGAAAACAGCACCAGGCCCCAGAGCACACCGGGGACAATCATCGAAGACAAATCGTTCATGGTTACACCTCGCTTGCGTTATTCGGTTGTGCGTTGATTGAGCGTTCGGTTATTGCGGCAATTTGAAATCGATGGTCTGTGTGGCGAAGCCGTCTATCGGCGTGTCACCGCGCTTGGCTGGAATGAATTTCCAGTTCTTCACCGCGGCGACGGCGGCGTCATCCAATTGCGGCTTGCCACTGGACTTGGTCACCGTCACCGAGCCGGCGCGACCGCTGGCCAGCACCTGAATGCGCAGCACCACGCGGCCCTCCCAGTTACGCCGCAGCGCCAGGGACGGGTATTGCGGCGGTGGGTTGCCGAGGCTGGCAAGGCCGGAAATGGCGGCCGATTCCTTGACCGGGCCCGGCGCGGCGGCCGGAGCCGGTGGCGCACTCGGGGTGGCAGGGGCGGCCGGGGCGGCTGGTTGCGCCGGGGCGGGCGGAGCTTTTGGCGGCTCGACTTTCTTCACCGGTTTGGGTTTTTGCACCGGTTTCGGTTTTTCGATGGGCTTGGGCTTCTCCACCGGTTTGGGGGGCGGCTTGACCGCGTCTTCGTCTTCCACCGGTTGCTCGGGTTCGGGTGGCGGTGGTGGCGGCGGTGGGGGCGGCTCGGGCGTAGGCGGTGCCGGTGGCGTCGGGCTGGTCAGCTCGACGGTCATTTCCGGGATCTGCGGTGGCGTCGGCAGTGGCTCGGGTCGGCTCTGTTGAAGAAACCACCAGGCGCCGCCGTGTATCAATGCCGACACGGCAACCAGCAACACCATCTGCTGTTTGTTCAAACCGCCGGGTTGCGACGTGTTGGCTTTGAAGGCCGGCCTGCCCGAAGCCGGCGGGATCGGCGTTTCCCGTAACGGTCCCGGCAGGGTTCTGTGCTTTACCGCATCGTTCATTAAAGCTCCCTCGGGTGGATGAAGGGCAATAAGGTGCCGTCCGAACATTGGCGTCATGTTCGAGTGGGTGGGTGTAACTTTCTTTTGGGTGTGCGTAAGCCGATAGTTGAACTATCTATTGAACAAAGCTTGCGTACAGTTACCGGCGTGGCGCTATCGAGTTCGCATGTTCATCATCCATTCCCCGGTGTTCTTCTTTGTCGGTTTGAGCTGTTGTGCATCTTCGTATTTGCAACCGTTGTGCCAGATGTTGCTGAAATGTAGCGTGAGTATTTCATCGCTGTTACCCATGTCGCATTTATATAAGTTTTATGGGCGGCCGGGTTTTTCTCCGGCGCATGAATCTCCACAACTCCGTATTCCGGGGCTTTTTTGCAGGCGAGTCAGACCGTGCGCTGTATCGCACCGGTTGGCGAGATAGAGCGGTCGCGTTCTGGTCAGTCGGGGCACTTGATGGTGCGAGGCGGACTGATTTGGTGCGGGTCAATGTTTTAGCGGGTCACAGGCCATGTTCCTTGTTTTTGTTTAAATGAAGTCGATGTTTAAAGTGTTGCTTAGTTAAGGTTGGAAGAGCGTTTTTGGTGCATTTGAAGTGCTGGAAGTTATTGTTCGACAATCGGCTGCTGCAGCATTTAAGCATCGCAGGTACAGTCACTTCATGCGTTGTATTTAAATAATAAATAACACGCCGCCGTCGGCGCGTAACTCCGCGCCGAACACAATGCGTGGTCGCTTGGGTCAGGTAATAAAGTAAATGTTGTGCCCGTCTGGAGTGTTCAGGTGAACACGTCTTTGGGCCGATCGCGGTAAACGGGCAGTGACGCGGCAGAGCGATTGAAGATTCACGCGGTGAACTCCTTGTTGCCAGCTCGGATACACGAACTTTTGGTTCGGTATCGCACCTTACAAGAACGCGGATAGCGTTCGATGATTGCTCTTGGTGCGGGATGGGCACCGTCAGCGCTGTTTTGCGAGGCTTGAATTCGCAAGTGGCGAGTGCATGGGAAAAGCGTGCCAATCAGGACACAAAGGCAAGAATATTTCTACATCAGGGCCGTGGGCATCTACCCTTGAGTCTGATGTGTTGGGTTGGCCTTGAGCAGGAGAGTGTATGTATCAACTCTACGGACACCGCAACTCTGGCGCAGCCGCCATCGAAGCGGCGCTGGAACTGTGCCAGATTGCTTATCGCTTCATTGATATCGAAGCCAGCGCCGAAGCCGCCGAGGCGTTGGCGCAACTCAATCCACTGAAACAGATCCCGACCCTGCAACTGCCCGATGGCCGTGCGATCACCGAGAGCGCGGCGATTCTGATTCATCTGGGCCTGACCTTTCCCAAGTCTGGATTGCTGCCCGCCAAGGCTGACGCTCGCGATCAGGCCATTCGCGGCCTGGTGTATATCGTCAGCAATTGCTACGCGGCGGTCGGAGTCGTTGACTACCCCGAGCGCTGGCTGGTGATGCCTGACGAAGCGGCGCGGCAGAATCTGATGGCTGGCGCCCGCGAGCGCTTGCACTGGAGTTGGGAAGTGTTCGCCGACCAGTTCTCCGCCGAGTTGTACCTGGACGACGAAATACCGGGAGCGCTGGATGTGTTGGCGGCAGTGGTGACGCGCTGGGCGGGCAGCCGCGAGCATTTGCGCCAGACGCGCCCGGGGTTTTATGCCTGGCTACAGCGCATTGATCGGCATCCGGTGCTGGCACCGGTGTTTGCCCGGCATTGGCCTTCCTGAACAGCGAGGGTCCAAAGTGGGAGCGGGCATTGTGTTGCATTGGAGATCACTCCCCGCGAATGTACTGCTCCAGCTGTTTGATCAGCTCGGCCTGTTCGGCAATCGCCTCTTTCACCAGGTCACCAATCGACAGCAGCCCGATCAGTTTGCCGTCTTGCACCACCGGCAAGTGACGCAGGCGTTTGTCGGACATGATGCTCAGGCACGTGTCGACAGTCTGGTGAGTGTCCACCGTGATCACCGGCGAGACCATGATGTCGCGCACGGGCGTGCCCACCGATGAGCGGCCATGCAGCACCAGTTTGCGCGCGTAATCGCGTTCACTGATGATGCCCAGCACCTCATCGTTCTCCACCACCAGCAAGGCGCCGACGTTTTTCTCGGCCATCTTCATCAGCGCTTCGAGCACCATGTGATCAGGTTTGATCTGGTGTACTTCCTGATTTTTCTGATCTTTGAGCTTGAGCAGTTGGGCGACGGTCTTCATGGCAGTTACTCAGGTGTTGTCGTTGTTATCCAAGCATCGTAGACACTGGCGCTCAGGGCAAGGTGGCAAAGCGGCAGATAGCACGCAAAAAACGTCATTTGACGGTTTTTTCAGCGGTTGTCGGACATTTATCACAAGGGCCATGCCGTGCAATGCCGCGTAGAATGCCCCAGTGTTTCAATTTCTGAGGTTGCAGTGGTGGATTTACAGCAGGGCTTCGTCCTGACCCGGCATTGGCGCGATACCCCGGCCGGCACCGAAGTCGAGTTCTGGCTGGCGACCGATGCCGGGCCGCGCCGTGTGCGCCTTCCTCATCAGCCGTCAGTCGCGTTTATCCCCGCCGAGCAGCGCGAAGCCGCCGAACGTTTGCTGCATGACGAAAAGAATGTGGAACTGCGCCCGCTGGCCCTGCAGGATTTCGAACATCGTCCGGTACTGGGTCTGTATTGCCAGCAGCACGGCCAGTTGATGCGCCTGGAAACGGCGCTCAACCGCGCCGGCGTCGATGTCTTCGAGGCCGATGTGCGCCCACCGGAACGCTTTCTCATGGAACGCTTCATCACCGCCCCGGTGTGGTTCAACGGCACGCCCGATGCTGACGGCACGCTGCTCAACGCCCACCTCAAACCCGCCCCCGAATACCGGCCGAAACTGCGCCTGGTCTCGCTGGACATCGAAACCACCGAAACCGGCGAGCTGTATTCCATCGCCCTGGAAGGCTGCGGCGAGCGTCAGGTGTACATGCTCGGCACGGCGAACGGTGACGCCAGCATCGTCGACTTCGACCTCCAGTACTGCGACTCGCGTACGGTCATCTTGAAAGAACTCAATGACTGGTTCGCCCGCCACGACCCCGACGCAATCATCGGCTGGAACGTGGTGCAGTTCGACCTGCGCATCCTTCACGAACACGCGCGACGCCTCGGCGTACCGCTGAAGCTCGGCCGGGGCGGCGAGGAAATGCAGTGGCGCGAGCACGGCAGCCGCCATCATTATTTCGCCTCGGCAGCGGGGCGGCTGATCATTGATGGCATCGAATCCCTGCGCTCGGCGACCTGGAGTTTTCCTTCGTTCAGCCTGGAAAACGTCGCTCAGACATTGCTCGGCGAAGGCAAGTCCATCGACAACCCGTACCAACGCATGGACGAAATCAACCGCATGTTCGCCGAGGACAAACCGGCGCTGGCCAAATACAACCTTAAAGACTGCGAACTGGTCACGCGGATTTTCGCCAAGACCCAACTGCTGACCTTCTTGCTGGAGCGCGCCAGCGTGACCGGCCTGCCGGCGGATCGCAGCGGCGGCTCGGTGGCGGCGTTCACGCATTTGTACATGCCGTTGATGCACCGCCAAGGGTTTGTGGCGCCGAACCTGGGCACCAATGCGCCGCAAGCCAGCCCTGGCGGTTTTGTCATGGAGTCGCAGCCGGGGCTGTATGAGTCGGTGCTGGTGCTCGACTACAAAAGCCTTTATCCCTCGATCATCCGCACGTTTCTGATTGACCCGGTGGGGCTGATCGAAGGCTTGCAACATCCTGACGACGCCGACTCGGTGCCGGGTTTTCGTGGCGCCCGTTTCTCGCGCACCCGGCATTGCCTGCCGGCCATCGTCTCGCGTGTGGCTGAGGGGCGTGAGACTGCCAAACGCGAGCACAACGCGCCGTTGTCGCAGGCACTGAAGATCATCATGAACGCCTTCTACGGCGTGCTCGGCTCCAGCGGTTGCCGGTTCTTCGATACGCGGCTGGCGTCGTCGATCACCCTGCGCGGCCATGAAATCATGCTGCGTACACGCAAGCTGATCGAAGACCAGGGCCACGCGGTGATCTATGGCGACACCGACTCCACGTTTGTCTGGCTGCGTCGCCCCCACGGGCAGGAAGAGGCGGCAAGCATCGGGCAAGCGCTGGTCAAGCATGTCAACGACTGGTGGCGCGAGCACGTGCGTGACGAATACGGGCTGCAAAGCGCCCTCGAATTGCAGTTCGAGGTTCACTACAAACGCTTCCTGATGCCGACCATTCGTGGCGCGGAGGAGGGCAGCAAGAAGCGCTACGCCGGCCTGGTGAGCCGTGCCGACGGCAGCGAAGAAATGGTCTACAAAGGCCTTGAAACCGTGCGCACCGACTGGTCGCCGCTGGCCCGGCAATTTCAGCAGGAACTCTACGAGCGCATCTTCCAGCGCAAGCCGTATCAGGATTATGTGCGCGACTACGTGCGTAAAACCCTGGCCGGCGAATTCGATGATCGACTGGTCTACCGCAAGCGCCTGCGCCGCACCCTCGACGATTACGAGCGCAACGTACCGCCCCATGTGCGCGCCGCGCGGCTGGCCGATGATTACAACGCCCGGCACGGTCGGCCACGGCAATACCAGAACGGTGGCTGGATCAGTTACGTGATCACCCTGGCCGGGCCCGAACCGCTGGAAGTGCGCCGCGCCGCCATCGACTACGACCACTACATCAGCCGGCAACTGCAACCGGTGGCGGATGCGATTCTGCCGTTTGTCGACGACGATTTTTCAACCCTGATCGGGGGGCAACTGGGCCTGTTTTGAGTCCAGCAGTTGCAGCGTCCAGTCATCGAGGATGCCGTGGAAGTAGCGTTCCAGCGCCTGGTTGAACAGGCTGTCTTCAGCGGCGAACTGGGCAAACAGCGTCATCGAGGAGTGAAATTTCAAGTCATCGGGATGGCCGAAAATCTCCGCAATCGAACGCTGGCGCACATTCAGCACGAGCTGCGTACAAGTACGCAGCCGCGCGCCGAGCATCGGGTGCTCGAGATAAGCTCGCGCTTCTTCGGCGGTATCGATGGCGAAGCGCCGGGACATCTCACTGCCGCCCAAGCCTGCGAACTGCGGGAAGACAAACCACATCCAGTGGCTGCGCTTGCGGCCCTCAACGAGTTCGCGCTGGACCCGATCAAACACCGGGTCCTGGGCCTGGACGAAACGTTGCAGGTTGAACGGGTCGTTCTGATCTGTGCTTCTCATCGCAAAGCTCTCGCCGGTCGGCGGTGGCTCAGACCATGGCCAGCCGCTGCTTGCGCTTAGGCGCGTGAAACGCCTGGTCCAGCGCTGCCAGATCCCCGGCATCGAGTTGCAGTTGCGCCGCTTGTGCATTGAGTTGCACATGTTCCGGCCGCACCGCTTTAGGGATCGCTACCACGCCATCCTGACGCACAATCCACGCCAGCGAAACCTGCGCCGGGGTCACGTTGTGACGAGCGGCAATCTGCTTCAGTACCGGTTCTGCCAGCATCGCGCCGCCCTGACCGATCGGACAGTAGGCCATCAGCGGCATGTGTTGCTGTTGGCACCGGGGCAACAGGTCGAATTCGACGCCACGCGCTTGCAGGTTGTAGAGCACCTGATTGGTGGCGCACGCCGGATTGGCTAACTCTTGGAGGTCATCGACGTCAAAATTCGACACGCCCCAACGGCCGATCTTGCCGTCTTCGCGCAGGCGCTCGAAGGCTTCGACGGTTTCTTCCAGTGGATACTGGCCGCGCCAATGCAACAGATAGAGGTCGATGTAATCAGTGTCGAGCCGGCGCAGACTGCGCTCGCAGGCATGCGGAATGCCCTGGCGGCTGGCGTTGTGCGGGTAGACCTTGCTCACCAGAAACACCTGATCGCGAATACCGGCAATGGCTTCACCTACAACACTTTCGGCACCGCCCTCGGCATACATTTCGGCAGTGTCGATCAAGGTCATGCCCAGTTCAACGCCACTGCGCAGAGCCGCCACTTCATGCTTGTGTGCCGAGCGGTCTTCGCCCATGCGCCAGGTGCCCTGGCCAATCACCGGAACCTGCACGCCAGCCAATTCGAGGGTACGCATTCAAATCTCCTTTCTGAAAGGGTCGATACCTGTAGTGGGCAGCAGAATAGCCCAGCGGTTGCGTCCGGTTCCAGAAAGGAGAAGGGGGGATTACTTCGCGGAAAACTTCAATACCACGCTCTGCGTGTAGGCCTGCCCGGGATCCAGTCGCGTACTCGGGAAGTTCGCTTGGTTCGGCGAATCCGGGTAGTGCTGCGTCTCCAGGGTAAACGCGCCCCAATGCGGATAGACCTTGCCACCTTTGCCTTTGACCGTGCCGTCGAGGAAGTTGCTGGTGTAGAACTGCACGCCCGGTTCGCTGGTGAACAACTGCAAGTGCCGACCGGACTGCGCATCACTGACCTCAGCAGCGACTTTGCTCACGTCGCCCTGGGTATCCAGCGCCCAGTTGAAATCGAAGCCGCCCTGTTTGGGTTCCGCGAATTTGAGTTGCGGGTGATCAGCCTTGATGTGCGCTCCGATTGCCGTGGGCTGGGTGAAGTCCATCGGCGTGCCGGCCACTGGCGCCAGTTCGCCTGTCGGGATCAGCTTGGCGGTGACCGGGGTGTAATGGCTGGCATGCAGCGTCGCGACCTGCTTGAGGATGTCGCCATTGCCGGCGCCCGCGAGATTGAAGTAGCTGTGGTTGGTCAGGTTGAGTACGGTCGGTTTGTCGGTGCTGGCCTTGTAGTCGATGCGCAGTTCGTTGCTGTCGGTCAGGCGATAGGTCACTTCGGTGGTGAGGTTGCCGGGGAAGCCCATTTCACCGTCCGCCGACAGATAGGTGAGGGTCACGCCGACCGAATCCTTGTCTTTGGTTTCCTGCGCTTTCCAGACCTTCTTGTCGAAACCCTGAGGGCCGCCATGCAAGGCATTGGACTTGTCGTTTTGCGGCACTTGAAAGCGCTTGCCGTCGAGTTCAAACGCGCCGTCGGCCAGGCGATTGCCGAAGCGGCCGATGGTCGCGCCGAAGTAGGCGGTGCCTTTTTGGTAGCCCTGCACATCGTCGAAGCCCAGCACGACATCGTCGAATTTGCCGTGTTTGTCGGCCACCAACAGCGATTGCAGGGTCGCGCCGTAAGTGATGACGGTGGCTTGCATGCCATGGCTGTTGCGCAGGATGTATTGCTCGACGGGTGTACCGTCGTTGGTTTTGCCGAAGGCTTTATGTTCGGCGCTGAGGCCCGCCGCGTTGGCTGAGAGGGTGGCGATCATCAGGGACAGTCCGAGGCCGGAGAGCAGGTGACGGGATTGAAGCATGGTTGACCTTCCTTTTGTTGTTGTTTTCAGAATGTGGTAATAGTCATGCTATTTATGCTGCGAATGGGAATTTATAGCGGATTAAACGGTTATTGCAAAAATAAAGTCGGACTAAATTGTTATCCATGTCGCGCCGAAGGTCAGGAAACGCTGCCGGTATTGCACTTTTTCGCAATCAGCGGCTCTATCCATGGCCAGGATGCGGTGACTCCCGCCGCACAGGAATGTGCCTGTTCGAGAACTCATGCCGAGAGCTTTTCACCCCATCGTCCATTTTTTTCGTCGCCCGTGCCTGTTGCTGGCCTGTCTGTCGTCGCTGTTAGTCAGCGGTTGCACGCATCAGGACGGCAATGGCTTCATCGCTCAGATTCGCAACGGTCAACCGCAGGAGTTTCTGCAGACCAGCGTCGACCGCATGGCCACTTTGGCGATGCGCGACAACCTCAACAGCCTTTATCGCCTGATGGGCAAGCTGTACCTGCGCAACCCGGACGAGCTGCGCAAATCCGGTTTCCTCAACATCAACATCGCCGTGAAACAGGTACGCCTGGCCATTGAGCAGCAACAACCGTTGCCGGTGCTGGGTGGCCGAAAAGATCTGGCAGCGCTCAGTTATGCGATGAGCCCTGAGTTTCTCGGCGACCGCGTCGGCGCGTTCATCTATGCCATTGGCAGCATGCTGGTCACCGCGCACAACAATCGGGTCGAGTTCTACATGACCGATGCGATCAACCCGACCTTCGTCCACAACGCGGCGCGCAACATCGAAAAGGCCACGTGGATTCTGTCCCAGCGCCAGAACAAGGAAGGCCAGCCACTGCTGTTCTCCAACGAAATTTCGGAGGAGGGCAGCAACCTGAGCTTTGCCACCGAGTTCGGCAAAATCGTGGCGCGCCTCGATTTGCTCACACAGATGCTCGACGAGCGCTATCGGCGTATCGGCCTGAATTACGCCCAGAGTCTGCTGTTCCTGAATTTTTTGCCGGTGCAATAAGTCGTGTCGGGTCGCGTGAAGGTCGGGCTATTTGTATACAATCCTTCGCCATGTTTGCCTCAAAAGGAGCTGCACCTGTCATGACCGACCCCGCAAGCGCCGACTTCACCTGCGTCGACCGCACCGCCCGTGCCGACAAATTGCCTTATGCCGCGTTGCTGGCATTCGCCATGACCGGCTTCATTGCCATCCTCACCGAAACCCTGCCGGCTGGGTTATTGCCGCAAATCGGCGCCGGGCTGAACGTCAGTGAAGTGCTCGCCGGGCAACTGGTGACGCTGTATGCGCTGGGCTCGATTGTCGCGGCGATTCCGCTCACCGTCGCCACGCGCGGCTGGCCACGACGGCGGGTGCTGTTGATGACGGTGGGTGGGTTTTTGGTGTTCAACACCATCACCACCTTCTCCAGCCATTACGGGCTGACCCTGGCTTCGCGCTTTCTCGCCGGAATGGCGGCGGGGCTGTCGTGGGGGATCATGGCCGGTTACGCGCGCGGGATCGTGCCGGTGCAGCAACAGGGGCGGGCGCTGGCGATTGCCATGCTCGGCACGCCGGTGGCCTTGTCGCTGGGCACGCCGGCGGGCACCTGGCTGGGAAATCTGATTGGCTGGCGCGCCTCGTTCGGGATCATGTCGGCGCTGGCACTGGTGCTGGCGGCGTGGATCGTCATCGCCGTGCCGGACCGTCCGGGGCAGGTCAGTGCCGAACGCCTGCCTTTGCTCCAATCCCTGCGTCTGCCGGGCGTTCGTCCTGTGCTGTTCGTGGTGCTGACGTGGATGCTGGGGCACAACATTCTCTACACCTACATCTCGCCGTTTCTGATGCAGGCCGGCCTGGCCGAGCGGGTTGATCTGGTGCTGCTGGTGTTTGGCCTGTGTTCGCTGGGTGGGATCTGGATCATCGGCCTGCTGGTGGATCGCTGGCTGCGCTGGCTGACGCTGATCAGCCTGGCGGTGTTTGCCGTGACGGCGCTGGTGTTGGCCATCGCATCCCCGTCGCAGTGGCTGATTTACGCCTGCATGGCCGTGTGGGGCCTGTCGTTTGGTGGCTCGGCGACGTTGTTGCTGACGGCAGCGGCGGATTCGGCCGGCGATCATGTTGACGTGGTGCAAGCGATGCTCACCACCTCATGGAACATAGCGATTGCCGGTGGCGGATTGTTTGGCGGATTGCTGCTGGATCGGGCAGGGGCGATGTCGTTCCCATGGGCATTGCTGATCCTTTCGCTGATCGCATTGGCCACGGTGTGGATCAACAGCCATCACAGTTTCAAACAGGGTCGGCGGGTGCATTGATCTTTTAATCACCCCATCACCCTGTGGAGGCGGTGTAGCTGAAAGGCATAACGATAGACCGCATCGATATAGGTGGTTATAAGAAAAATCGCTATGCTGCGGCCATATTTTCCTGTCGTTTTTCTGGACGTCTTCATGGAATTGGCAAGTTTCGGCCTGGTGATCGCCGGGTTGGTGGTGGGTTTTATCGTCGGCATGACCGGTGTCGGCGGCGGTTCCTTGATGACCCCGATTCTGCTGTGGTTCGGCATCAACCCGGCGACGGCGGTGGGCACGGACCTGCTGTACGCGGCCATCACCAAATCCAGCGGCGTGCTCGTTCACAAAAAGAACAAGAACATCGACTGGGCCATCACCGGTTGGCTGACCCTGGGCAGCGTGCCGGCGGTGGTGTTGACCTTGTGGTTCCTCAGCACCTTGCACACCGCGCCGGATGCGATGAACGCCATCATCAAACAAGCCTTGGGTTTTGTGTTGTTCGCCACGGCACTGGCGATTTTCTTCAAGAAGCGCTTGCTGGATTTCGCCCATAAACGTGCCGGCGGCAACTACAACCCGAGCGGCTCGCGGCTGAATGTGATGACCGTGATCACCGGTTTGATCCTCGGCACCATGGTCGCCCTGACCTCGATCGGCGCCGGCGCCCTGGGCACTGTCGCGCTGTTTATCCTCTACCCACTGCTGCCGACCCGCCGTCTGGTCGGCACCGAAATCGCCCACGCCGTGCCGCTGACCCTCGTCGCAGGCCTAGGCCACGCGAGCATGGGCAACATGGATTGGGGCGTGCTGGGCTTTTTGCTGGTGGGTTCGCTGCCGGGCATCTGGCTTGGCAGCCACCTGACCGGACGCATCTCCGATGAAGTCTTGCGCCCGTGCCTGGCGACGATGCTGTTGCTGATCGGTTACAAACTGGCATTTTGATCCTTGATATGAGCGAAACCAGCCTGCATTGCGATGGCCGCATCGCCATTACTGTCGAACCCCGCGAAATGCGCATGAGCCATTGGCTGTATGCGCCGCTTGTGGTTGATCAGCAGCGTCAGCAGGTGTTGCTGGATCTGAGCGACAGCTTATGGGATCTGATCGGCACGGCGGACGAGACAGCCAGTGGCATCGACTTGCTCCTGCGCAAATATCCCGGTGATCAGCCCTCCGTGACGTTGAGTATTGATATCGACCGTGGCGTGCTCAAACTTGCCGATTGCCCGGTCGATGCGACGCAACTGCTGGCCGCTCTCGACACAGCGCTCTGCTGAACGGAGTTCAAGGCCCCGCCTGGAGACGGTTTGCATGCGGTTGACCTCCATTTCGTGGGCAGTACCGCCACCCTGACGCGCGCCTGAACGGTAATCAAATCGTCGTCACGATTGCGCCCGTGCGGTTGCGCAATGCCGGTCCTGACCTAAGCTTCTGACAAGGCGAAACATATTTGCCAGACACACCCGGAACAATCGCCACGATGCGCAATCAGTAGAGCGTGGATATCAAAAGGAGATGCGCATGCTCATCAGGTCACTGACCCTGACACTCTTGCTGGCGATTGCCGGCCCCTTGTTCGCCGCTGACAACGATTCGCCGATTGCCGCAGACATGGGGCGCGCCCGGCCGCTGATCGTGATCGCAAAAAGCACCGTCGACCCGGTGTGGGTGAGCCTGAAAAAGTCGCTTGAGGACCCTGCCAACAAAAAAGGCGTCGCCGACCGCAACATCAAGGTTTACACCATCCTCAACATGTCAGGCCAACTTGACGGCAAGGACATGGGCCAGCAAGACACCATGGCGCTGCTGCGCTCGCTGAAGCTGGGTGCCGGGGCCTATCCGAAAGTGTTCCTGGTGGGCAAGGACGGCGAAACCAAGCTTTCGGCGTCGGGGGATGAGGCGAAATCGGTGGACCTGAAGAAGATCTTCGAGACTATCGACGCCATGCCAATGGCTGAGAAGGAAGCGGCCGCCGCAGCCACCCAAGTGCCGGCCGCCAGCGAGCCTGAACCGGCCAAAGGTGCGAAAGGTGCCAAGCCAAGCAAGCCAGTCAAACCGAGCAAGCCGCCGCAAATGCCGGATGATTGATGGCATGGCCTGATTCAAAAAAATGGGCGACCGCTGCAGGTCGCCCATTTTTATTGCATGGCGTTTACACAAAACGTTGTGGAGAGGGATAAATCCCCTCTCCACAGATTTTGCATCAGTCAGTCAGAGCACTGAAAATCTCATGCGCAATCTTCACCCGTTCCGCATTCGGGTAATTCTTGTTCGCCAGAATCACGATGCCAAGATCCTTCGACGGCACAAACGCCACATACGCGCCAAAACCACCGGTCGCGCCGGTTTTGTTGTAGAGCACATTGGCCGGTTCAGGCTGTGGCGGGGTCAGCCATTTGACCTTGTGCGCCTCCATCGCCATCGGCGTCGAGTTGCCGTTCTGCAATTGAGCCAGGCTGATCGGGTAGGCATAACGCTCCCAGCCCAGGCCTTGGGTCATGTCGCCAACGGTGTAGTAACCGGTATGGGTCGCGGCGATGGCTTTTTGCAGCGGCGCTTCAAGGCTGGCCGGTTTCAGGTTGGCCTCTACGTAACGCAGCAGATCTGCTGCACTGGTTTTGATGCCGTAGGCTTCGGAATCCAGTGCGCCCGGACTGACCCGAACCGGTTGGTCTTTCTTGTCGTAACCCTGAGCGTAGAGCTTGGCTTCGGATGCCGGCACTTTGGTGTAGGTGTGCTTGAGGCCCAGTTGCGGTAGCAGGGTTTCACTCATGGCTTGATCAAACGGCTGGCCCAGACTTTTCGCCGTCAGATAACCGAACAACCCAAGGCTTGGATTGGAATACAGGCGATGGCTGCCCGCCGGATAATCCGGTTTCCACTGTTGGTAGTAGCCGAGCATCTTGTCAGCCGAGTCCGAATCGTTGGGGAATTGCAGCGGCAACCCGCCACCGCTGTAAGTGCCCAGTTGCAACACGTTGATGTTGTCGAAAGCGCTGCCTTTCAACTCCGGCCAAAGCTTGCTGGCCTTGGTCGACAGATCCAGTTTGCCCGTGGCCTGCGCGTAACCGGCGAGTGTCGCAGTGAAGGTTTTGCTCACCGATCCGACTTCGAACAGGGTGTTTTCGCTGACCTTCTGCCCGGTGTCTTTGGCGGCGACGCCGTAGTTAAAGTAATGCGCTTTGCCGTTGATGGTGAGGGCAACGGCCAGACCGGGGATGTTCTGCTGCTGCATGACGGGCGTGACGGCACCTTTGACCAGTGCTTGCAGTTGTTCGTCGGTTTGCGGCGCGGCCAGGCAGGCCGTGGCGCCAAAGAAAAGGCCGAAAGTACTGTAGGAAAAGAGTTTGGTCGAGTTGATTGAACGCATAAATGATCCACTCTCCGTGAGTGTTGATTGTTGTATCCCGCTACACTGCGGGCGATTTCCCGTCGGGCTACTGATAAGCGCCGCCAATTTAGGCACACCGAAGGCAATCGACAAACGACGAAATTTCGCATGAGCCATTAGAAAAATTTGGGGCAGGGCATGATTCGACCGCAATTGCCGCTCAACGCGTTACGCGCTTTCGAGGCTTCAGCACGTCATTTGAGCTTCACCCGCGCGGCTGTGGAACTGTGCGTGACCCAAGCGGCCGTCAGTCATCAGGTCAAAAGCCTTGAGGCGCAGCTTAATGTAACCCTGTTCAAACGCCTGCCTCGTGGGCTGATGCTGACCAGTGAAGGCGAAACCTTGTTGCCGGTGTTGAGCACCTCATTCGATCACATCGCGCAGATTCTCGAACGCCTCGCCGGGGGGCAGTATCGCGAAGTGTTGACCGTCGGCGCGGTGGGGACGTTCGCTGTGGGCTGGCTGTTGCCGAGGCTGACGGACTTTCGGGCGAAACATCCGCTCATAGATTTACGGCTGTCGACAAACAACAATCGCGTGGACGTCGCTGCCGAAGGGCTGGATTACGCAGTCCGGTTTGGCGCCGGGGCGTGGCACGGTATTGAGGCGGCCCGCTTGCTCGATGCGCCGCTGTCGGTGTTGTGTGTGCCGGAAATCGCCCGACAATTGCATGCGCCGGGGGATCTCTTGCAGCAGACGTTACTGCGTTCCTACCGAACGGATGAATGGTCGGAATGGTTTCAAACGGCGGGTCTGGCGACTCAGGCGGCGCCGCCGCAGAGCATTGTGTTCGATTCGTCCCTGGCGATGATGGAAGCGGCGTTGCAGGGCTGTGGGGTGGCGTTGGCGCCGCCCCTGATGTTCGCCCGGCAATTGGCGGCAGAGGCGATTTGTCAGCCGTTTGCGATCGAGATCACCACGGGGAGTTATTGGCTGACGCGATTGCAATCACGACCAGAGACCGCGGCGATGCTGGCGTTCAAGGACTGGTTGCTACAACTCTCAGGTCAGCCCTGAACCCTTGAGGGCTTGCTCGCTCCCACCTTTGGCGTGTGGCGGGCTTGAAAATCAGCGCAGCAGACACGGCCGCTTGTTATCGAATTTCCATCCCGGAATCAGGAATTGCATGGCCACGCTGTCATCCCGCGCACCCAGGCCCATGCCTCTATAGCGTTCGTGAGCCTTGGCCACTTGATCCATGTCCAGTTCCACACCCAGCCCGGGTTTCTTCGGCACCTGCACGCAGCCGTCGACAATCTGTAGCGGTGCCTTGGTCAGGCGCTGG
Organism: Pseudomonas sp. EA_65y_Pfl2_P78; assembly: GCF_963970495.1. Taxonomy (NCBI): domain Bacteria; kingdom Pseudomonadati; phylum Pseudomonadota; class Gammaproteobacteria; order Pseudomonadales; family Pseudomonadaceae; genus Pseudomonas; species Pseudomonas sp. EA_65y_Pfl2_P78. The sequence goes on from NZ_CAXAON010000010.1 coordinate 49,872, forward strand.
CCGTCCTGCCAGATCCAGTGGGTGTCGATGGCGGTGATTTCACCCGGTGCTGCCGCCGCCACATGGGTGAACATGGCCAGCGAAATATCAAAGTGATTGTTGGAGTGCGAGCCCCAGGTCAGGCCCCACTCATGGCACATCTGCGCCACGCGTACCGAGCCTTGCATGGTCCAGAAATGCGGGTCAGCCAACGGGATGTCGACCGATTGCAACTGGATCGCATGGCCCATCTCGCGCCAGTCGGTGGCAATCATGTTGGTGGCGGTTTTAAGCCCGGTGGCGCGGCGAAACTCGGCCATCACTTCCCGGCCCGAATAGCCATTTTCCGCTCCGCACGGGTCTTCGGCATAGGCCAGAACGTGATGCTGATCGCGGCACAAACGGATCGCTTCCTTAAGCGACCACGCGCCGTTCGGGTCAAGGGTGATCCGTGCCTCGGGGAAGCGCTCGGCCAGCGCTGTCACCGCTTCTATTTCCGCGTCACCGCTGAGCACACCGCCCTTGAGTTTGAAGTCCTTGAAGCCGTATCTGGCATGGGCCGCTTCGGCCAGGCGCACCACCGATTCAGCGGTCATGGCTTTCTCGTGACGCACACGGAACCAGTCGTTATCGGCGTCCGGTTCGCTGCGATAGGCAAGGTCGGTTTCGTGCTGATCGCCGACGTAGAACAGGTAGCCGAGCATCTTCACTTCTTCACGTTGCTGACCTTCGCCGAGCAGCGCTGCGACCGGTACGTCGAGGTGTTGGCCGAGCAGGTCGAGCAGGGCGGCTTCCAGGCCGGTGACCGCGTGGATGGTGATGCGCAGGTCGAAAGTTTGCAGGCCCCGGCCGCCGGCATCGCGGTCGGCAAAGGTCTGGCGCACCTGATTGAGGATCTTCTGATACGTACCGATAGGGCTGCCGATCACCAGGCTGCGCGCGTCTTCCAGTGTCTGGCGAATGCGTTCGCCACCGGGTACTTCGCCCACGCCGGTGTGGCCGGCGTTGTCTTTGAGAATGACGATGTTGCGGGTGAAAAACGGCCCATGGGCGCCGCTCAGGTTGAGCAGCATGCCGTCGTGGCCGGCCACCGGGATGACTTGCATATCAGTGATGACCGGGGCTTTGGCGGTGTCGTTTACGTTCATTGTTTTATCCTTGAAAACAGAAAGTCAGGCGTGCTTCGGCGTGGTATCGGCCACGGCGGCAACACTGGCGGGTTTCGCTGAGGTGCGGGCGAAGAACACGATGATCGCGGCGATGATCGAGGTCGCGGCCAACCCATAGAGGCCGCCCTGAATCGAGCCGGTGTGTTGTTCCAGCAGGCCGAACGTGGTCGGCGCGACGAAGCCGCCGAGGTTGCCCACTGAATTGATCAGCGCAATCACCGGCGCGGCAATCCGCGCATCCAGATAGGCCTGGGGAATCGGCCAGAAGAGGGACGAGGCGGATTTGAAACCCAGCGCTGCAAAACAGATCGCGACGAAGGCGAAGACCGGCCCGCCGGTGGTGGACATGAACATCCCCGCCGCAGCGATCAACAGTGCCGTGGCGACCCATGCCTGCTGGTGCTTCCACTTGGCGCAGAGGGACGCGAAGGCATACATGCCGACAATCGACAGCAGCCACGGAATCGAGTTGAACAGCCCGACCTGGAGGTCGCTCATCTCGCCCATTTTCTTGATGATGCTCGGCAACCAGAAAGTCGCGGCGTAGATCGTCAGTTGAATGAAGAAGTAGATCAGGCAGAACAGAATGATCTGCCGGTCCTTGAGCAGTGTGCCCATCGATGGACGCAGGGGCGTGGCCGCTTCGCGGGCCTTCTGTTCGTCGTCAATGGCGGTGACCAATGCGTCCTGCTCGGCGCGGGTCAGCCATTTGGCGTCATGGGGCTTGGCGTCGAGCCAGAACCAGACGAACACGCACAGGCACACCGAAAACATCCCCTCAATGAAGTACATCCATTGCCAGCCGTGCATACCCAGCCCGTTGATTTGCAGGAGCAGACCGGACAGCGGGCCGGAGATCAGCGAGGCGAGCGCCGAACCGCTGAGGAAGATCGCAATCGCTTTGCCGCGTTCGACACCCGGTAGCCAGCGGGTGAAGTAGTAGATCACCCCGGGAAAGAACCCGGCCTCAGCCACGCCGAGCAAAAAACGCAAAATGTAGAAATGGGTTTCGGTCTGGATGAATGCCATGCCGGCGGCGACCAGGCCCCAGGTGAGCATGATCCGGGTCAGCCAGATTCGCGCGCCGACTTTCTGCAGCAGCATGTTGGAGGGGACTTCGAACAGCGCATAGCCGATGAAAAACAGGCCGGCGCCGAAGCCGTAAGCGGCGGCACCAATGCCCAGGTCGTGCTCCATGTGGGTGCGGACAAATCCGATGTTCACCCGGTCAATGTAATTGACGATGAACATGATCACGAAGAGCGGCAGGACGTGGCGTTTGACTTTCGAGATGGCGGACGAAAGCGTTGAGTCGACGCTTTCGCTCATCCCCGAGACGGAGGTTTTCACTTGGTTTGCTCCCACTGATTATTTTTATGCGGGTAGGGCTGGGTACGGCGTTGTTGATAGACATCATACAACTGCGATTTTTTGTCCTACAAGTGGCAGGGATGATTTTATTGCTCTGGATGACGGGGTTTTTATGCTTTTATGGATTTTAACCCTGTTTTTGTTACTTTTTTTACAGTGGCGATTTCATGGGGACGCGATCAAAATTGCGTGAAGTCGATAGCGAACCCCGCAGATTATTAATAGATATTGAGTGTTGTCATACAAGTAGGTGGGTTTTTCAGCGCTAGAATCAATCCCGTCATAGGCCTGTGCAGTGCTACGATCCGCCCGTCCGCTCACTGGAACCGACCATGCAAGAAGACCTCGACGCCCCTGCCCGCAAACGTGCGCACAACCTGGCCCATGATCTGGTGGAGAAGCTCACCCAGAGCATCCTGCACGGACAAATGTCGCCCGGCGACAAGCTGCCATCGGAGAACGCCATCGTTCAGGAACATGGTGTGAGTCGCACGGTGGTGCGCGAGGCGATCTCCAGATTGCAGGCCTCGGGATGGGTCGAAACGCGCCACGGCATTGGTACGTTCGTGATCGAGCGTGCGCCGGAGCAGGGATTGCGGCTCAATGTCGACACGGCACTCGGTGTGCGCAGCATGCTTGAGTTGCGCATGGGGCTGGAATCGCAAGCGGCGGCATTGGCGGCGCAACGGCGTACCGAGCAGCAGTTGCTGCAGATGCGCAAAGCGCTGGATGACTATCAGCGCCAACTTGCCAATAACGACAGTTGTGTCGAGGCCGACCGGCGCTTTCACCTGCTGATCGCCGAGGCCACTGGCAATGTCTGCTTCAGTGAGATCATGCAGCACTTGGGCAGCGCGATGATTCCGCGTCATCGACTGAATGCGGCCGAGCGTGGGGCGGCGGATCTGAGCAAACTCGGGCAGTTGGCGAATCTGGAGCACGAGGCAATTCTGAGCGCGATCAAGCGTCAGGATGCGGACGCTGCGCGTGCCGCGATGTGGCTGCACCTGACCAATAGTCGGGATCGGTTTTGCGCGCAGGGTTGATTGGCGCAGGCTGCGGGCCTCAATTCACATCGCGCATCAACAACCCAAAGCGCAAGTCCACCGTATCCGGAATCGGCACATACACCGTGTGCCCATCCCCCGGTGCGACCTCGATCGCCTGCCCTTTGAGGTTTTGCAGTTCATGCAGATCAAAATGAAAATTGCCCTTGGGCGTCATCAGTTCCAGATGATCACCCAGAGCGAAACGGTTCTTCACCTTGACCTGCGCCAGACGATCACGCCGCTCGCCGGTCAACTCCCCAACAAACTGCTGACGCTGCGACACCGAACTGCCGTTCTGATAATTCTGGTATTCGTCATGCACATGCCGGCGCAGGAAACCTTCGGTGTAGCCGCGCTGGGCCAGTGACTCCAGATCGGTCATCAGGCTGCGATCAAACTCACGGCCGGCCACTGCATCGTCAATTGCCCGGCGATATACCTGGGTGGTGCGGGCGCAATAGAAGTGCGATTTGGTTCGGCCTTCGATCTTCAATGAATGCACGCCCATGCGTGTCAGGCGCTCGACGTGCTGCACCGCGCGCAGGTCCTTGGCATTCATGATGTAAGTGCCGTGCTCGTCTTCGAAAGCGGGCATCAACTCATCCGGACGGTTGGCTTCCTGCAACAGGAACACTTGATCGGTCGGGGTGCCAATGCCCAGCGTCGGTTCGGGCTGGAAGGTCTGCACGATCTCGCCGAGCTGATTCTCGGAGGCCTCTTGCGCCGAATATTTCCAGCGGCAAGCGTTGGTGCAAGTGCCCTGATTGGCGTCGCGTTTGTTCATGTAACCCGACAGCAGGCAACGGCCGGAATAAGCCATGCACAGCGCGCCGTGAACGAAAACTTCCAGCTCCATGCCGGGCACTTGCTCGCGAATCTCGCCAATTTCCTCCAGCGACAATTCCCGCGAGAGGATGATCCGGCTCAGCCCCTGCTGTTGCCAGAACTCAACGCTCGCCCAGTTCACGGTGTTGGCCTGTACCGACAAGTGAATCGGCATCTGCGGGAAATGCCGACGCACCAGCATGATCAGCCCGGGGTCGGACATGATCAGTGCGTCCGGTGCCATTTCAATCACCGGCGCCAGGTCCTTGAGAAAGGTCTTGAGCTTGGCGTTGTGCGGCGCGATGTTGACCACCACGTAGAAGCGCTTGCCCTGTGCCTGAGCCTCACGAATGCCCAGCGCCAGATTGGCGTGGTCGAACTCGTTGTTGCGCACGCGCAGGCTGTAGCGCGGTTGGCCGGCATACACCGCATCGGCGCCGTAGGCGAAGGCGTAACGCATGTTTTTCAGGGTGCCGGCGGGAGCGAGCAGTTCCGGGGTGGTGAGGTCTGGCATCAGGGGCATGGCGGCATCGGTCGCAAAAGCGCGGCAGGGTAATGCGGATGAAATCGGGGTTTATTGATCTGGATCTACGTTTGGGGCTGTGAGGCTGCGCAGGCACCGCAGCGAGGCGCCATGAATAAAGATGGCACTCGCGCACGCCCCGGCTGACTAAGGTTTGGGGCGTGCATGACGCCTGACTGACATGGACCGGACATGAACGTAAAAAGTCTTCAATTCAAATCCCTGACGGTGCTGTTGGTGCTGGTCACGGTGGCCTTTATCTGGATTCTGCTGCCGTTTTATGGCGCGGTGTTCTGGGCGGTGATCCTGGGCATTCTGTTTGCGCCGATGCAACGCAAGTTGCAGGGGAAATTCGGCTGGCAGCGCAATGTCACCTCGCTGTGTACGTTGAGCATCTGTCTGGTGATCGCGATTCTGCCGGTGATCATCCTCAGTGTGTTGCTGGTGCAGGAAGGCGCGACGCTTTACAAGAATATCGAAAGCGGCGAGCTGGACATCGCGGCCTATCTGGCGCAGTTCAAACACAGCCTGCCGCAATACTTCCAGCATCTGCTCGACCGCTTTGGCATGGGTGAACTCAATGCCCTGCGCGAAAAAATCGTCAAAGCGGCGATGCAGGGCAGTCAGGTACTGGCGACCCAGGCCTTCAGTTTTGGCCAGGGCACGTTCGAGTTCGTGGTGAGTTTCTTCGTCATGCTGTACTTGCTGTTTTTCTTTCTGCGTGACGGTGCGGAGCTGGTGCGCAAGGTACGCATTGCGATTCCGCTGGAAGAGCATCAAAAGCGTCGTTTGCAACTGAAGTTCAACCGGGTCGTGCGGGCCACGGTAAAGGGCAATCTGGTCGTCGCGATCACGCAAGGCGCGTTGGGCGGAGCGATTTTCTGGTTTCTCGACATACCCAGCGCGTTGCTGTGGGCGGTGTTGATGGCGTTTCTATCGCTGTTGCCGGCGGTGGGAGCGGGGATTGTCTGGGCGCCGGTGGCGGTTTATTTCTTGCTCAGCGGGATGATCTGGCAGGGCGTGGTGCTGGGGTTATTCGGGGTGTTTGTGATCGGTCTGGTCGACAACGTGCTGCGGCCGGTCCTGGTGGGCAAGGACACTCGCATGCCGGACTACTTGATCCTGATTTCGACGCTGGGCGGTCTGGCAGTTTTCGGTCTGAACGGGTTTGTGATCGGGCCGTTGATTGCAGCGCTGTTCATGTCGAGCTGGGCGCTGTTCGTCGAGACCAAGCCCAAGGTGCAGCTACCCTAGGCTTGAAACGGGTTGCTGGCGATCTGTTGCGACAAGGCCTGCGCCGCTGGCAAGGATGTCAGTGGGCCGCTGATCGGCTCGCCGTCGCGCACCAGATACCAACAGGCGAGCAAGCCCGACTCTCTGAGTGGTGCGGGAACGGCGCTGCCGATGACCGACATGATTTGAACCTGAGCCATGACTGAAACCTCCATCAAACGATGGGGCCACCTTAGGCATTCGTGGTTCTCAGGGACAATCAACGCTTTTGATAGTGGACATTGATAACAGTGAGGGCTGCTTCAGTCGACAACCTGGTCGAGCATGTGCACCACTTCGCGCTCATTGAGCAGCCCCTTGTGCACAAGGTTCTCGGCCAGCAGCGAAAGAAACTTGGCGCAGCGGTGGCCTTCCAGGTGCTTGAGTTCGGTCAGCGCGCTGTACACCTTGCTTGAGGTGCACAGGCCGACGACGCGGTGCGGGTTTTGTGTAGGCATACAATCGTCCTTGTTGTTATCAACCTGTTGTTTACGGACGGATTCAGATTGCGGTTCCGTCATGACAAAAAGATGACCGTTTTATGGGGGCGCCGATGACGGTCAAGTCAATCATGCCGACTTTAGCTGTTGAAGCTGTCCTCACAGCGACCTTGGCGAGATTTTTTCAGACGCGGGCGACCGACGGTCATAAAAAAGCCCCGCTATAAAAGCAGGGCTCTGTGTATCGATTACCAGCGTGGGCCGCCGTAGTAGCCATGGGGCCGACCGTAGTAGCCGCGTGGCGGGCCGTAATAAACGGGGGCCGGCTGGACGTAAACCGGTTGCTGCACATAAACCGGCGCTGGCTGGTAGTAGACCGGTGGAGGCGGCTGTTGCACATAGACCGGTTGGGGTTGAACGTAAACCGGCTGTTGCTGCACGTACACCGGCCGGTCCTGGTTGATCAGCGCCGAACCGATGATGGCCGAGCCGACGATCGCGCCAAACACCGCCGGGCCTTGCCAGCCATGGCCATGACCGGCTTCTGCCTGGCCTGTTACAGCGAGTGCACCGATCAGTAAGGCCACAATGGAGAGTTTACGAATCATGATAATTCCTCGGTTCTTCAACCCGGCTCCCTGGCCTGCAATAGGTCCATGGATGTCGCGGGGATACATCTAAGACAGCGAAATTCTTAAAATCAGCACAGCCGCTGGGTAAATTTTGTGTAAGGTCTGTACCGATTTCTTTACCGGCTCATCCAGGCCCGGTGCAGGCAAGCGATATGATCATTCAGAACCCGATGGAATGGCTAATCCCGTCCATCCGAAAGTGCGTTTGAAGGAGAAGTTTCATGCAGATGAACCCGAACAAAGACACCCAGCTGTGCATGTCCCTGTCCGGACGCCCAGGCAATTTCGGTCTGCGGTTTCATAATCATTTGTATGAGCAACTGGGCCTGAACTTCTACTACAAGGCGTTCAGCAGCCAGGACCTGGCCGGCGCTGTCGGCGGGATTCGCGCCTTGGGCATTCGTGGCTGTGGCGTATCAATGCCGTTCAAGGAAGCCTGCATCGAGTTGGTCGATGAGCTGGATGCCTCGGCGCAAGCGATTCAGTCGATCAATACTGTCGTCAACACTAATGGCCATCTCAAGGCCTACAACACCGATTACATCGCCATCGCGCAGTTGCTGGAAACCCACGCGGTGCCCAAGGATTCGACTTTCGCCCTGCGCGGCAGCGGCGGTATGGCCAAGGCAGTGGCCAGTGCCTTGCGCGACGGTGGTTATAAAAACGGCTTGATCGTGGCGCGCAATGAGCGTGCCGGACGTGCGCTGGCAGACTCGCTGGGTTATCGCTGGCAGGCTGAACTGGGGGATGAGCGTGCGCAGATGCTGATCAACGTGACGCCGGTCGGCATGGACGGCGGCCCTGAGGCGGGGCAACTGGCGTTTGAGCCTGAGGTGATCAAGGCGGCCGACACGGTGTTTGATGTGGTGGCCATTCCTTCGCAAACGCCGCTGATCATGCGCGGCCGCGCGCAAGGGAAGCGGGTCATTACCGGGCTGGAAGTGATAGCGATCCAGGCGCTGGAGCAGTTTGTGTTGTACACCGGGGTGCGGCCGACCGAAGAGCAGTTTCAGGCGGCGGCGGCATTCGCCCGTAGCTGATCCTGAAGTCTGTGTTGGTTCAGCGGGCTTCTTCACGAGCAAGCCCGCTCCCAAAGGGGGATGGTGTTTATTCGAGGCGGGCCAGGCGCTCTTCCAGTGCCGCAATCCGCGCCTCAAGCTCTTCGATCCGTTCGATCGAAACCCCGCCGCTGGCGCGCTCCCCGGGATTTTGCCGCGCCGCCAGAATCGCCTCGATATCCGCCGGATCGCCCAGCGCATGGCTATAGCGGTCTTCGCGCTGCCCAGCCTGGCGCGCAATCAACACCGCCAGCCCGCGAGCGATCAAGCGCTCAAGCTGATGCACCACTTGCTCGGCATCTTCGAAATCATGCATGCGCCCGCTGCGGGTCAGCAGTTCGTTAACGGTCTGCGGGCCGCGCAGAAACATCAGCCCGGTCAGCGCCACCTGCGCCGGCACCAACTCCAGCGCTTTGTCGACCTTGTGCTCCCAGCGGTCGGCGCGGCTGCCCATGACCAGTTTGGCGAAGCCGCGACCTTCCAGTGTGCGCAGGCTCTGGCCCACCTGGCCCTGGGTCAGGTTCATCACCGGTTCGCGACTGGTTTTCTGATTACACGCGGTCACCAGCGCATTGAGGGTCAGCGGATAGGTTTCCGGACTGGTGGCCTGTTTTTCGATCAATGATCCCAGGATGCGGATTTCCGTGGCAGTGAGCCGTGGTTCGTCGAAGCTGGATTCTGGTTCTGTGGACATCGCGCGTTCCCTCTGCAGTCGAAGGCGCCTAGCCTAATCCTTGCCAAACAAAAGGCAAGCCGTGTGGTCATCAAGCATGGCTATAATCGCCTCCACGTTCCACCCAGCCACCACATGAGATTGCCATGACCATTTCCCTGTACGCCGCATCCGTCCCGGTTTTTCAACAAATGCTCAACGCCCTGAGCGATGTCCTGAAAAAGGCTGAAGCCCACGCCACCGAGAAAAACATCGACCCGAACGCCTTTCTGCAGGCTCGTCTGTACCCGGACATGTTCCCGCTGGTGCGTCAGGTGCAGATCGCGGTTGATTTCGCCAAAGGCGTTTCGTCGCGTCTGGCCGAAGTCGAGATTCCGAAATACGACGACAGCGAAACCACCTTCGCTGAGCTGCAAGCCTTGATCGCCAAGGTTCTGGCCTTTATCGGCGAGATCAAGCCTGAGCAGATCAATGGCCAGGAAGGCATTGAAATCGTCACCCGTCCGGGCACACCGAAAGAGAAGCGCTTCAGCGGCCAGGCTTATCTGCTGACCTACGGTCTGCCGCAGTTCTTCTTCCATGTCACCACCACCTACGCCCTGCTGCGTCACAACGGTGTTGAAGTGGGTAAACGCGATTACATGGGCGCGTTCTAAACCACCCGGCAACAAAAAGCCCGCCAAGGTTTACGCCTTGGCGGGCTTTTCATTTCTCTTATGGGAGCGGTTATGCGGTGCGTTGGGCTCTCTCTTCTTCGCCCAAGCAGGCCGCTGCGGTAAACAGCACATCGGTGGAGGAGTTCAGCGCGGTCTCGGCCGAATCCTGCAACACACCAATGATGAAACCGACCGCAACCACTTGCATGGCGATCTCGCTCGGGATGCCGAACAGGCTGCACGCCAGCGGAATCAGCAGCAGCGAGCCACCGGCAACGCCCGACGCGCCGCACGCGCAGACCGCCGCGACCAAACTGAGCAGGATGGCGGTTGGAATGTCCACCGCGATACCCAGCGTGTGCACGGCAGCAAGCGCCAGCACGGTAATAGTGGTCGCCGCCCCCGCCATGTTGATGGTGGCCCCCAGCGGGATCGACACCGAGTAAGTGTCTTCATGCAGACCCAGACGCTTGCTCAATTCCAGGTTGACCGGAATGTTCGCCGCCGAGCTGCGGGTGAAGAACGCCGTGATACCGCTTTCGCGCAGGCACTTGAGGGTCAACGGATAAGGGTTGCGGCGCAACTTCCAGAACACGATCAGCGGGTTCATCACCAGCGCCACGAACAGCATGCAGCCGAGCAATACCGCCAGCAGGTGCGCATAACCGACCAGTGCATCAAAACCCGACGTGGCGAGTGTCGACGCGACCAGGCCAAAAATGCCCAGCGGGGCGAAGCGAATCACCACGCGCACGATCACGGTCACACCGTTGGACAGATCGCCCAGCACTTGGCGGGTGGTCTCGCCGGCATGGCGAATGGCAACGCCCATACCGATGGCCCAGGCCAGAATGCCGATGAAGTTAGCGTTCATCAGTGCATGAATCGGGTTGTCGACCGCGCTCAGCAACAGACTTTGCAACACTTCGGTGATGCCGCCCGGTGCGGTCACTGCGACGTTGTCCGTGGACAGCACCAGGTTCGATGGGAACATCATGCTGGCAACCACGGCGACCGCTGCCGCACTGAACGTACCCAGCAGATACATGAACAGAATTGGACGGATGTGGGTTTCCTGACCGTGCTTGTGGTTGGCAATCGAGGCCATTACCAGCACGAACACCAGAATCGGTGCCACGGCCTTCAGCGCCGAAACAAAGACCTTGCCGATGAAGGCCGTAGATTTCGCGGCTTCGGGCGCGACGAGCGCCAAGGCGATACCCGCGATCAGGCCGATGACAATTTGTGTGACCAGGCTCAGTTTGCTTAAGCGTTGCAAGAAAGAAGGGGATGAAGCATTCATAGCGGCATCTCTGATTTTTTATAGGGTGCAGGGTTGCGTGAATGCGCTGGCGAAACAGGGCAGGCCAGCGTCACGAACCGAAAGTGTTGACGCGATTTCAACGCCATTAAACTGTTCGCTGAACAGGGTGTACGTTTTGCAGGGCGCGGACTTTACCACAGCGTAGGCCTTATCCTTCAGGCATGTGACGATCTGCCACCCGATTCGCCGGCAAGATCGACAGGTTTGTGCAAGTCAGTCTGGAAACACTCTGTTAAGATTCTCCTTCCTCTTTTTCAAGTTCTGCCAGCGGGCCTTTTGGTCATCGCTGGTGTCGTCGTTTCGTTGGAGTTTCCCATGCTGTTGCCCATCCTTCTGTTGTCCGCCGCTGGCTTCACGGTGCTGACCACAGAGTTCGTCATCGTTGGCCTGTTGCCGGCGATTGCCCGAGACCTTGCGGTCACCATCCCGCAGGCCGGTCTGCTGGTGACGCTATTCGCTTTTACCGTGGCAATGTTCGGCCCATTCTTGACCGCGTATTTCGCCCGCTTCGAGCGACGCAAGCTGTTCATCACCATCCTGATCATGTTTGGCCTGGCCAATACCGTTGCTGCATTGGCGCCGAATATCTGGGTGATGGCGGTTGCGCGGCTGATCCCGGCGCTGGGTTTGCCAGTGTTCTGGGCGTTGGCCAGTGAAACCGCAGTGGACATCGTCGGTCCGGACTACGCCGGCCGCGCCATCGCCAAGATCGGCTTCGGCATCGTCTGCGCCACGGTGTTTGGCATTCCTGTCGGCACATTGATTTCCGATGCTTTCGGCTGGCGCAGTGCCTTCGGTATTCTCGCGGTGATCGCGTTTGCCAAGGCGTTGCTGCTGTTTGTATATCTGCCGAAAACCAGTCTGCACCAGCATCAGGTCAGCTTCCGCTCGCAGTTCAAAATCCTGCGCAGCCCTTTGATGATCGGCCACATTGTGCTGTCGATTCTGGTGTTTAGCGGCATGTTTACCGCTTACACCTATCTGGCAGACATCCTTGAGCGCCTGGCCGGTTTCAACGGCACGGTGGTCGGCTGGTGCCTGATGGGCTTCGGCGCGGTCGGTCTGATCGGCAACTCGCTGGGCGGACGTGCGGTGGATCGGCATCCGCTGGGGGCGTCGGTGTTGTTCTGTGCGTTCATGATTGCCGGCATGGTGTCGCTGGTGCCAAACATTCATTCGCCGCTGGGGTTGGCAGTGGCGATGGGGATTTGGGGCGTGACCCAAGCGGCGTTGTTTCTGGTCAGCCATGTGCGCCTGATGAAAGCCGCACCACAAGCACCGGCCTTTGCCGCTTCGCTGAATATTGCCGGGGCTAACCTTGGCATCGGCCTTGGCGCCATGATCGGTGGGCGGGTGATCGACAGCGCGGGGCTGGGCTTCCTTGGCTTCGCCGCTGCCGGGTTCATTCTGCTGTCGGTATTGCTCGCCATGGTATTGATGACGCTCAAGCCGCGCGAAGTCTGCGCTGAACTCTCATAACGCGGTAAACAACTCGCGTCGGGCACCTTCGGCAATCGCAACGATGCCGGGGTGCTTGACCTTGCGCTCCACTGATATGGCATAGAACGACTCGGTCACCGCGTCGGTTTGGCCGATCAACTCAACGCCATACTGGCGCTTCACTTCTTCGGCAATCACGCTCGGGCCGATAAAAATCCCGCTGCCGGATTGGCCGAATGCCTGCATCAAGGCACTGTCATCGAACTCGCCGACGATTTTCGGCTGGATCTGCTGCTCGGCAAACCAGCGCTGCAAACGGCTGCGCACCACGGTTTCTGCGCCGGGAATCAGCAGCGGTGCGCCATGCAGGCTGCGCGGGAAATCCTGCCCATAGCGTGCCACCAGTTCGGCGGTGGCGAAGAAACTGATCCCGCATTCGCCGAGTTTCTGGCTGTAGCCCTTGATATCGAGGTGTGGTGGCATCGGGCTGTCGGAGATCACCAGATCCAGACGCTGGATGGCCAGATCTGCCAGCAGGCGTTCGAGTTTGTCCTCGCGACAGGTGATGCGTAGCGGCTCGCTCAACTCCATGGTTGGCGCGATCAGACGATAGACGATGGATTTGGGCACCACGTCGGCCACGCCGACGCGGAACAGAATCTGCTGCTCGTTGGGTTGCGCGCGCAGCATCAGCTCCAGTTCCCCGCCGAGCTGAAACATCTGCTCGGCGTAGGGCAGGGCTTGGCGCCCGGCTTCGGTGAGTTCAAGTTGCCGCCCCACGCGCTTGAACAAATCGACGCCGTAGGTGTGTTCGAGCAGGGAAATCTGCCCACTGATGGTCTGTGGGGTCAGGTTCAGTTGCTCGCAGGCACGCACAATGCTGCCGGTCTTGGCCACGACCCAGAAGTAATGCAGTTGTCGATAGTTGAGCATGAGGGTCTACAGTTCGTGAAAATCGAAGTATAGCCGCTAAAAATACGAATTTTCCTGAAGTGTCTCCCTCCCTAGAATGCCCAGCCATTGAGGGCCGGTGTGTGGCCCTGTCTGTTGATTGGGAGGAAACCTCATGAAATACGCATTTCCTGTGCTGATGTTTACGTCTTTACTGGTGCTGGCTGGTTGCGATCAGGCCGAGAAAAGCGCCCAACAGTTAATGGGTAAAGCCGCCGAAAGCGCCAAGCAGGCGATCGACGATACCCACAAAGCCGCCGAACAAGCGCTCAGCGAAGCCACGGGCGGGTTGATCGAGAAAAAAGAAGCACCGGAAAAAGATACGCAAACATCTGAATCTTCCTCAAAGACTATCTAAACCGTCTTACAACGAGTCAGGACTGACCCATGGAATATCTGTTGGAACTCGCCGCCAGCCCCGCTGCCTGGGTTGCTTTGGCCACACTGGTGGTCATGGAGATCGTGCTCGGCATCGATAACCTGATCTTTATCTCGATTCTGACCAACAAGTTGCCCGAGCAGCACCGCCAGAAGGCGCGCCGCATCGGCATCGGCATGGCGTTGATTCTGCGCCTGGCGCTGTTGAGCACCATCGCCTTCATCGTGCAGTTGACCGAACCTGTGATCGAAATCCTCGGCCAGGCGTTCTCCTGGAAGGACATGATCCTGATCGCCGGCGGTCTGTTCCTGGTCTGGAAGGCTACGACCGAGATTCACCACAGCATGGATCCGGCGCCGGAAGACCCGAAATCGGCCTCCTCGACGGTGACCCTGGGCTTTGCAGCGGCAATCGGGCAGATCCTGATGCTCGACATGGTGTTCTCGATCGACAGCATCATTACGGCGGTCGGCATGACCGAACACTTGCCAATCATGATCATCGCGGTCGTGGTCTCGGTGCTGGTGATGCTGTTTGCGGCTGAGCCGCTGGCCAGGTTCATCAACGACAACCCAACGGTGGTGATGCTGGCCCTGGGCTTCCTGATCATGATCGGCATGACGCTGATCGCCGAAGGCTTCGGCGCCCACGTACCGAAAGGCTATGTGTATGCGGCCATGGCGTTCTCGGCGGCGATTGAGGTGCTGAACATGATGTCCCGTCGAGCACGGCAGAAGAAGTTGGCTGAGCAGGTGTAATCGTCAAGTTGTAAAAAAGCCGTCTGAACTCCCAGAGTCCAGGCGGCTTTTTTTGTTCGCAGTTCTACCGACAGTCAGTGTGCAGTCGCAGGTTGCGCGCGGTGCTTGCCCGGTTTCTCGATCGGTGCGGGTTGGGTGGGGTGATGATGGTGGCGTCGGGAAACACGCAACACGCCCCACAGCATGGCGGTAGCAACGGCCAGCCAGCCGGCAATCAACATTACGATAGTCATGGTCAGGCTCATGAGTGCCTCCTCTTTGCCCTGGCTCGGGCACACGCTTCTCTCAAATCGCTCTATGTCAGTGACAGTCTAGTCAATGGGGTGTTTCAAGCTATTGACCAAAGGTCGGTGGCGACCAATCAGTTTGCTCTATGCAATCGTTGAGTCTGCAGTTTAAGGCTATACCGCAGCTTTGTGCCGCCCTATGATCGCAGGCACTGCCGGAACACGATGACCGGCGTCTTGAACAGAGAGTGATGATGGTGCAGGTATTTTCTCGAATTCGCGCGGCGCTGCTGGTGGCTGGTTGCGCAGCCGTACTGGCCGGGTGCGCAGGTAGTGTGGCACCCGAGGTGAAGCGTCTGCCCGAACGGGTTGAGCTCAGTGGTACGTTCTATCGCGGCGACGCCAATCAGTCCGGGCCGCAAGTGTTGGCCAGCCTGTTGTCACAGCAAGGCATCGTGATCACCCCGGGTCTGTTGGCAAAACCGCTGCACCTGCCGGGCGCCGAAGATAAATTGCAGCAGAACATGCAGAAGCTTGCACGGGAATATGGCTTGGTCGTCTATCCGCTGGACCGCAATCTGCCAGCACTGCTGACGCAGGTTGCTGCGGGCTATCCGGTGATGGTGCGCTTCAGCGAAGGTTCAGCGTTTTGGGCGCAACCGCGCTATGCCATTCTTTCCGGCTACGACCGCAATAAACAGAAAGTGCTGCTGCGCGCGGGCATGAACCGTCGCGAAATCATGAGCTTCAGCGCTTTTGAATCGGCATTCGAAAAGTCCGGTGGCTGGGCCATCTTGATTCAAAAGCCTTCGCAGATTCCGGTGGCGGTGGATCGTCAGCGCTGGCTCAAGGCCGCCGATGAGTTGTCACAGGCCGGTCAGGAGCCGGAAGCCGCGCAGGCGCGCAAGGCATTGGCGGCGCACTGAGTTCCGTTCGTCATCTGCCGGGCACGACTGCGCCCGGCCAGCCTCTTACGGTTATAGCCCGGTTTTACGGGTGAATCAGGAGGCAACATGACAGATTCCCCATCCCCGAAAGGCCCGCATTCTTCTGAGCATTCTTCAGGTAACGATCTGGGGTTCGATCCGGACTCGCCGGATCTCGAAGATCCGCAAGTCGACCCCATTGGCCCTGCAAAGGCGCCCAAAGATGTGAAGCCTGGCGAAGACGACACCAAACCGGCCAAGCCCTACGATCCGTTAGCCGATCTCAAACCTTGATGCGAGGTGCGTATGAGTACCGATTCAAGCTTCGATGACCAAAAGCCCGACAGTGTGCCGACCACGCCTGAGCAGGAAGTGGACCCGGTGCTGGATTCTGAGAGCCCGCTGCGTGACCCGTTGGCGCGACCCAATGTACTTACGCCGCAGCCTGCGCGGGATCCGAGTGCCGGTGACGGGATTCCTGATGACGACGAGATGCCGCTGCCTAACGACTGATGTGCAGATGAGAAAAAGCCCCGAAATTTCGGGGCTTTTCCTTATGGCGCGAATTACTTGGAGGCTTCGACCACGCCGCTCTGGCGCGCCTTGAGGTTTTTGTCGGCTTTGTACTGTTGAGCCGCTGCTGGAACGCTGGCGCTCCTGCCGGTTTCCACCCAACTGCGGATGCGGCTGGCATCGGCAAAATGGGTGTATTTACCAAACGCGTCGAGAATCACCAGCGCGACCGGGCGGTTGCCCATTTTCGTTACCAGTACCAGGCAATGACCGGCAGGATTGGTGAAGCCGGTTTTGGTGATCTTGATGTCCCAGTCGGCCTTATTGACCAAGTGATCGGTATTGCGAAAGCCCAGTGTGTAATTGGGTTTACGGAAAGAGACGGTCTTTTCCTTGGTGGTGGTGAGTTCGCTGAGGACCGGGTACTTGCTGGCGGCTACCAGCAACTTGCTCAAGTCACGGGCAGTCGACACGTTGCGCTCAGACAAGCCGGTCGGCTCGACGAAGTGCGTGTTGGTCATGCCCAGCGCCTTGGCCTTGGCGTTCATCGCCGCGATAAAGGCTGCGTAACCGCCCGGGTAGTGATGCGCGAGGCTGGCGGCCGCACGGTTTTCCGAAGACATCAGAGCAATCAACAGCATCTCGCGGCGCGGCAGTTCACTCTTGAGTTTGACTCGGGAGAACACGCCCTTCATTTCCGGCGTATTGCTGATATCGACATTGATCCATTCGTCCATGTTCTGTCGGGCTTCAACCACCACCAGGCCAGTCATCAGCTTGCTGACGGAAGCGATCGGCACAATCACGTCAGGGTTGCTGGAATAAATGACTTTTTTGGTCTGCATATCCATGAGCAGGGCGCTACCGGAGGCGATTTTCAATTGCGAAGCGTCACGGGGGGCAGCGATGGTTTGCGCGGCATTGATCGATGGCGTGATGAATGTGCCTGTAAAAGCAAAAAACAGGCTCAGAATCGAAAGACGAATTTTCACGCGGGCGAACTCATAAAGGTTGGATATTCCGTTAGTTTGTAACGGGTTATTTCTTAAAAGCGTCGCATTTTAGGAGTATGGCTGAATAACTGTCGATGGTTGTTTGAGTGGCCTGAAAATCTTGTGAAAAGGCCTGTAGAAATAGGGTTTTCCGGCGAACGGTTACAGCTTTTTCTCAGGCACGAAAAACCCCGCACGCGGCGGGGTTCTCGGGGGTATTGCCAGCGCGTGAAAAAAACCACTCAGGCGTGCAGGGTTTCCGCTGCGTATAGGGTGTTTTCCAGCAGGCAGGCACGGGTCATCGGGCCGACGCCGCCCGGTACCGGCGTGATCCAGCCGGCGCGGGGCAGGGCGGTTTCGTAGACAACGTCACCGACCAGTTTGCCGTCGTCCTGACGGTTGATCCCGACATCGATCACGATCGCGCCTTCCTTGATCCACTCGCCTTTGACCAGGCCCGGCTTGCCGGCAGCCACAACGACCAGATCGGCACGACCGACGTGCTCGGCCAGATCCTTGGTGAAGCGATGGGTCACGGTCACGGTGCAGCCAGCCAGTAACAGCTCCATCGCCATCGGACGACCGACGATGTTTGAGGCGCCGACCACAACTGCGTCCAGTCCGTAAAGATCAACGCCTGTGCTTTCCAGCAAAGTGATGATGCCTTTAGGGGTGCACGGACGCAGCAGAGGGATGCGTTGGGCCAGACGCCCGACGTTATAAGGATGGAAGCCATCGACGTCTTTGTCCGGGCGAATGCGCTCCAGCAGTTTGGAGGCATCCAGATGCTCGGGCAGCGGCAGTTGCAACAGAATGCCGTCGATTGCCGGGTCGTCGTTGAGGCGATCAATCAGATCGGTCAACGCTTCTTGCGTGGTTTCAGAGGGCAGGTCGTAGGCTTGAGAGAGGAAGCCGACCTCTTCACAGTCTTTACGCTTGTGCGAGACATAAACCTGAGAGGCAGGATCGCTGCCGACCAGGATCACCGCGAGGCCGGGAGTGCGCAGGCCTTGCTGGCGACGCTCGGCAACTCGTTGGGCGATCTGCTGGCGCAGGCTGGCGGCGATCGATTTGCCGTCGATTAGTTGTGCAGTCATTGCGCGTGATTAACCATCGAGAGGGGAAAAAATGAGAACGCATTCTCGCATGTCGAGCGGTGAGGGCAAAGGCGCTTGGTCAGCAAATTCCTCTAACTCCTTTAATTAAATGAATTTTTTTTAAAAAGGATTTGACGACCTTTCGGGCGCTCTATACTATTCGTCGCACTTGTCGGGCACAGCCTAGCACTGGTTAAGAAGGTGAAGCGGAATCAAGGTTCTGTGACACTGGAAAGCACTTAGTTTGTAGTCCTTTAAGAGTACAGATTAATAAGGCGCCCGTAGCTCAGCTGGATAGAGCATCCGCCTTCTAAGCGGATGGTCGCAGGTTCGAGTCCTGCCGGGTGCGCCATTAGGCAGCTTTGGCACAAGTAACGCGATATGGTGGGCGTAGCTCAGTTGGTAGAGCACGGGATTGTGACTCCCGTTGTCGTGGGTTCGATCCCCATCGTCCACCCCATATTTCGAAAGGCGCCAGATGTAACAGTCTGGCGCCTTTGCTTTAAAGCTTGATCCGCGGATGTGGTGGAATTGGTAGACACACTGGATTTAGGTTCCAGCGCCGCGAGGCGTAAGAGTTCGAGTCTCTTCATCCGCACCAATTAAAGCTTCATTCATGTCTTCGGGCAGGTGAGGTTCAACAAAGAAGTTGTTTGGCTTTTTTGTTACGCAATATGGTGGGCGTAGCTCAGTTGGTAGAGCACGGGATTGTGACTCCCGTTGTCGTGGGTTCGATCCCCATCGTCCACCCCATATTTCGAAAGGCGCCAGATTTAACAGTCTGGCGCCTTTTTTGTTTTAGCGATTTGAAGACTTGGCGATTGCCGGCTTCGATTCGCAGGAGTGGGGCGTTTCGTCGTGTTTATGTTGCTCGATGATTCTGTGCTGCTCGCCGGGCTTGCTTGCAGGGTCGGCCGTCAGGGCGTGATTGGCGGTCTCTTCTATATATAGAAAAGATCGGCGCAGAGCCCTGGCGTGATTGGTTGTATTCGCCTGTGGGGCGCCACGCATTCGTGCAACGGTCCCTATAAATTGCCTGCTGTTTTTTTACCCGTTTTCAGTAGGGTGACTTCTTGAGTTTGACCCACTAGAATGCATGCCCTTGATTCTGGGGTCGGAAACGGCCGGCTAACGTCTGTGCAACGAGGAATATCCATGCAAGTTTCTGTTGAAAATACTACTGCTCTTGAGCGCCGCATGAGCGTCACCGTGCCGGCTGAGCGCATTGAGAGCCAGGTCAACAAGCGTCTGCAGCAGACTGCCCAAAAGGCCAAGATTGCTGGCTTCCGTCCAGGCAAAGTGCCAATGAGCGAAATCAAGCGCCGTTTCGGTGCTGACGCTCGCCAGGAAGCTGTTGGTGATGTCATCCAGTCCTCCTTCTATGAAGCTGTGGTTGAGCAGAAGCTGAACCCGGCTGGTTCGCCTTCGATCGAGCCTAAATCGCTCGAAGCGGGCAAGGATCTGGAATACGTTGCTGTATTCGAAGTGTTCCCTGAGTTCACCGTTGCCGGTTTCGAAGGCATCACCGTTGAGCGCCTGAGCGCTGACGTGGCTGACGCTGACCTGGACAAAATGCTCGACATCCTGCGCAAGCAGAACACCCGTTTTGAAGTGGCTGATCGTGCTGCCCAGAACGAAGACCAACTGAACATCGATTTCGTTGGCAAGGTCGATGGCGAAGTGTTTGCAGGTGGCTCCGCCAAAGGTACTCAGCTGGTTCTGGGTTCCGGCCGTATGATCCCGGGCTTCGAAGAAGGCCTGGTGGGCGCTAAGGCGGGCGAAGAGCGCGTTCTGAACCTGACCTTCCCTGAGGACTATCAGAACCTGGATCTGGCGGGTAAAACCGCTGAGTTCACCGTGACGGTCAACACTGTTTCCGAGCCAAAGCTGCCTGAGTTGAACGAAGAGTTCTTCGCTCAATTCGGTATCAAGGAAAGCGGCATCGACGGCTTCCGCACCGAAGTTCGCAAGAACATGGAGCGTGAACTGCGTCAGGCGATCAAATCCAAGGTGAAAAATCAGGTAATGGACGGCCTGCTGGCCACCAACCCGATCGAAGTGCCTAAGGCTCTGCTGTCCAACGAAGTTGACCGTCTGCGCGTGCAGGCTGTTCAGCAGTTCGGTGGCAACATCAAGCCTGACCAACTGCCGGCCGAGCTGTTCGAAGAGCAAGCCAAGCGCCGCGTAGTGCTGGGTCTGATCGTGGCTGAAGTGGTCAAGCAGTTCGACCTCAAGCCTGACGATGCCCGTGTTCGTGAAATGATTCAGGAAATGGCTTCGGCGTACCAGGAGCCTGAGCAGGTCGTGTCGTGGTACTACAAGAACGACCAACAACTGAACGAGGTTCGTTCGGTTGTGCTGGAAGAACAAGTTGTGGATACTGTTCTGCAGAAAGCTAGCGTGACCGACAAATCGGTCTCTTACGAAGAAGCGGTCAAGCCGGTAGAAGCTCCAACAGCCGACTGATTGTTTTTGCGTTAAGAAGTGCACACCATAAGCCAGCTCTCGAGCTGGCTTATGCGTATTCAAGACATAACTATTTGGGAGTGACTGCAGAGCATGTTCCGTAATTCGTATATTCAGCAGAACTCTGATATCCAGGCCGCAGGCGGCCTGGTCCCGATGGTTGTCGAGCAATCTGCTCGTGGCGAACGCGCCTATGACATCTACTCGCGCCTGCTCAAGGAGCGAGTGATCTTTCTGGTTGGTCCGGTAGAGGACTACATGGCCAATCTGATCTGTGCGCAACTGCTGTTCCTTGAAGCGGAAAACCCGGACAAGGACATCCATCTCTATATCAACTCCCCGGGCGGTTCGGTGACAGCGGGCATGTCGATTTACGACACCATGCAGTTCATCAAACCCAACGTATCGACCACTTGCATCGGTCAGGCGTGCAGCATGGGCGCGTTCTTGTTGACCGCCGGTGCTCCAGGCAAGCGTTTCTGCCTGCCGAACTCGCGCGTGATGATTCACCAGCCACTGGGTGGTTTCCAGGGTCAGGCATCGGATATCGAAATCCATGCCAAGGAAATCCTCTTTATTCGCGAGCGCCTGAACACGCTGATGGCCAAGCACAGCGGTCGTACCCTTGAAGAAATCGAGCGCGATACCAATCGCGATAACTTCATGAGTGCAGAAGCTGCGAAGGAATACGGCTTGATCGATGAAGTGATCAACCAGCGCCCAGCTTAAAATAAGCAGCTCAAAATAGGCTTGGTCGGCGCGTCTGATCAGCGGCGGGCTTGAAAAAGCCCGCAATAGCCTTCATCTTGTGTTGCAAGCCTATCGGATTTGGATCGAACGAATGACTGACACCCGCAACGGCGAGGACAACGGCAAGCTGCTCTATTGCTCCTTCTGTGGCAAAAGCCAGCATGAAGTACGCAAATTGATTGCCGGCCCCTCGGTCTTTATCTGCGACGAGTGCGTCGACCTGTGCAATGACATCATCCGCGAGGAGGTGCAGGAAGCCCAGGCCGAAAGCAGCGCGCATAAATTGCCTTCGCCTAAAGAAATCAGCGGCATCCTTGATCAATACGTCATTGGTCAAGAGCGTGCGAAGAAGGTTCTGGCCGTAGCGGTGTACAACCACTACAAGCGTCTGAACCAGCGTGACAAAAAGGCTGACGACGTCGAACTCGGCAAGAGCAACATCCTGCTGATCGGCCCGACAGGCTCTGGTAAAACCCTGCTGGCCGAAACACTGGCCCGCTTGCTGAACGTTCCGTTCACCATCGCTGACGCAACCACCCTCACCGAGGCTGGTTATGTCGGTGAAGATGTCGAGAACATCATTCAGAAGCTGCTGCAGAAGTGTGATTACGACGTAGAGAAGGCCCAGATGGGTATTGTCTACATCGACGAAATCGACAAGATATCCCGCAAGTCCGACAACCCGTCGATCACCCGGGACGTTTCCGGTGAAGGCGTGCAGCAGGCCTTGCTCAAGTTGATCGAAGGCACGGTCGCTTCCGTACCGCCGCAAGGTGGCCGCAAGCATCCGCAGCAGGAATTCCTGCAGGTCGACACCCGTAACATTCTGTTCATCTGCGGTGGTGCGTTCTCGGGCCTCGAGAAGGTCATCCAGAACCGTTCCACCAAAGGCGGCATCGGTTTCAACGCAGAAGTTCGCAGCAAGGAAGAAGGCAAGAAAGTCGGTGAGTCCCTGCGAGAAGTCGAGCCTGACGATCTGGTCAAGTTCGGTCTGATCCCGGAATTCGTCGGTCGTCTGCCAGTCCTTGCGACACTGGACGAGCTGGACGAGGCTGCGCTGATGCAGATCCTCACGGAGCCGAAAAACGCTCTGACCAAGCAGTATGCGAAGCTGTTCGAGATGGAAGGCGTGGATCTGGAGTTCCGCTCCGACGCGCTGAAATCGGTCGCCAAACGTGCCCTGGAACGTAAAACCGGTGCCCGTGGCCTGCGTTCGATTCTCGAAGGTGTGCTGCTCGATACGATGTACGAAATCCCCTCGCAGTCCGAGGTGAGCAAAGTCGTCATCGATGAGAGTGTGATCGAAGGCAAGTCCAAGCCACTGTATATCTACGAGAACAGTGAGCCGACTGCCAAGGCAGCACCGGACGCTTAAGCGTCTACGCTGCCGGAACAAAGAAGGGGCCTTCGGGCCTCTTTTTTTTATGTCGTTTTTTACATCCGCTTTGCGCTTGTTTTTTTTCAAGGCAGCCCCCATCTTGGTTTCAAGCTTAATTCCATCTGATTACGGCCATATGGCCGCCGTAGAGGCGAAATCATGAAGACAACCATCGAATTGCCTCTCCTGCCATTGCGTGATGTCGTCGTGTATCCGCACATGGTTATCCCGCTGTTCGTGGGGCGTGAGAAATCCATCGAAGCCCTCGAGGCAGCGATGACGGGCGACAAGCAGATTTTGCTGCTGGCCCAGAGAAACCCGGCTGATGATGATCCCGGTGAAGACGCTCTCTATCGCGTAGGTACCATTGCCACCGTTCTACAACTGCTCAAGCTGCCTGACGGCACCGTCAAGGTTCTGGTCGAGGGTGAGCAGCGCGGTACCGTTGAGCGCTTCAGCGAAGTCGACGGCCACTGTCGTGCCGAAGTCTCCTTGATTGAAGAACTCGACGCTGCCGAGCGCGAGTCCGAAGTGTTCGTGCGTACACTGCTGTCTCAGTTCGAACAATATGTGCAGTTGGGCAAAAAAGTCCCCGCAGAAGTCCTGTCGTCGCTCAACAGCATCGAAGAACCGGGCCGTCTGGTCGATACCATGGCCGCCCACATGGCGCTGAAAATCGAGCAGAAGCAGGAAATCCTGGAAATCATCGATTTGTCGGCCCGGGTCGAGCACGTCCTGGCGTTGCTGGACGCCGAGATTGACCTGCTGCAAGTCGAAAAACGCATTCGCGGTCGCGTTAAAAAGCAGATGGAGCGCAGTCAGCGTGAGTACTACCTGAATGAGCAGATGAAGGCCATTCAGAAGGAGCTCGGCGATAGCGACGAAGGTCACAACGAAATCGAAGACCTGAAAAAGCGCATCGACGCTGCCGGTCTGCCGAAAGACGCATTGGCCAAAGCCACTGCCGAGTTGAACAAGCTCAAGCAAATGTCGCCGATGTCCGCAGAGGCCACTGTGGTGCGCTCGTACATCGACTGGTTGGTACAGGTGCCGTGGAAGGCCCAGAGCAAAGTGCGCCTGGACCTGGCTCGCGCAGAAGACATTCTCGATGCGGATCACTACGGTCTCGAAGAGGTCAAGGAGCGCATCCTTGAATACCTCGCCGTACAAAAACGCGTGAAGAAAATCCGTGGCCCGGTGTTGTGCCTGGTCGGTCCTCCAGGCGTGGGTAAAACTTCGCTGGCGGAGTCGATTGCCCACGCCACAAACCGTAAATTCGTCCGCATGGCCTTGGGTGGCGTGCGTGATGAAGCGGAAATTCGAGGTCACCGCCGGACTTACATCGGTTCGATGCCCGGAAGATTGATTCAAAAGATGACAAAGGTGGGCGTCCGTAACCCGCTTTTCCTGCTCGATGAAATCGACAAAATGGGCAGCGACATGCGTGGCGATCCAGCGTCGGCGTTGCTGGAAGTGCTCGACCCCGAGCAGAACCACAACTTCAACGACCACTATCTGGAAGTCGATTACGATCTCTCGGATGTGATGTTCCTGTGCACCTCCAACTCGATGAACATCCCGCCGGCGCTGCTGGACCGGATGGAAGTCATCCGTCTGCCGGGCTACACCGAAGACGAGAAGATCAACATTGCGGTCAAATACCTGTCGCCAAAGCAGATCGCTGCCAATGGTCTGAAGAAAGGCGAGCTGGAATTTGACGAAGAGGCGATCCGCGACATCATCCGTTACTACACACGTGAAGCCGGTGTGCGTGGCCTTGAACGTCAGATCGCCAAGGTCTGCCGCAAGGCCGTTAAAGAGCACGCGATGGAAAAACGCTTCTCGGTGAAAGTGACAGCAGACTTGCTGGAACATTTCCTCGGTGTGCGCAAGTTCCGCTACGGTCTGGCCGAGCAGCAGGATCAGATCGGTCAGGTTACCGGCCTTGCCTGGACTCAGGTGGGGGGCGAATTGCTAACCATCGAAGCCGCAGTTGTGCCAGGTAAAGGCCAGTTGATCAAGACTGGTTCGCTGGGCGATGTAATGGTCGAATCGATCACTGCTGCCCTGACCGTGGTGCGCAGCCGTGCGAAGAGTCTGGGCATTCCTCTGGACTTCCACGAAAAGCGAGACACACACATCCACATGCCGGAAGGGGCGACCCCGAAAGATGGACCGAGCGCGGGTGTAGGCATGTGCACGGCATTGGTTTCGGCCTTGACCGGCATTCCGGTGCGCGCTGATGTCGCCATGACCGGTGAAATCACTTTGCGTGGTCAAGTGCTGGCCATTGGTGGTCTGAAGGAAAAACTGCTGGCGGCGCACCGTGGCGGAATCAAGATTGTGATTATTCCGGAAGAGAATGTGCGCGATCTGAAGGAGATTCCTGACAATATCAAGCAGGATCTGCAGATTAAACCGGTTAAATGGATTGACGAGGTCCTGCAAATTGCGCTGCAATACGCGCCGGAGCCCTTGCCGGATGTGGCTCCGGAGATAGTTGCCAAGGACGAAAAACGTGAGTCTGACTCTAAGGAAAGAATTAGCACGCATTAATACGTTTTTGCCTGGGTGGCTTCCTTGACAGCTTTTTAGAGCCCTTGTTATAAAGCGGCTCTTAAGTGTCTGTAGGCCATTCAGCACACGTTTTTGCTTTCACCAAAAAACTTAGAATCATCTCAAAATAGATATAAGGGGACTTAGAGTGAACAAGTCGGAACTGATTGATGCTATCGCTGCATCCGCTGATATCCCGAAAGCTGCTGCTGGCCGTGCGCTGGACGCAGTAATCGAATCCGTCACTGGCGCTCTCAAGGCTGGCGACTCCGTTGTTCTGGTTGGTTTCGGTACGTTCTCCGTGACTGATCGTCCGGCTCGCGTTGGTCGTAACCCACAGACCGGCAAGACGCTGCAGATCGCAGCGGCCAAAAAACCAGGTTTCAAAGCCGGTAAAGCACTGAAAGAAGCTGTTAACTAAGTTTTCAGGTTTTTACCTATCCGGGTCGGGGTCATGCCTGACCTGGCAGCGGAGCGGTAGAGCAGGTCGCTGAAACAGATGCCTGTAACGCCGGGATCGAGGGTTCGAGCCCTGTCCGCTCCGCCAGTTACGAGAAGGCGCATCCTCGGATGCGCCTTTCTTCTATCCGGATTCTACCCACGCTCCACGGTTGCCTAATTTTGAAGTTCAACCGTTTCTGGGGGACGCATGCTGCAGAATATCAGGGACAATTCACAAGGCTGGATTGCCAAGACCATTATCGGAGTCATCGTTGCACTGATGGCTCTGACCGGTTTCGACGCCATTTTCAAGGCCACGACGC
Organism: Pseudomonas sp. EA_65y_Pfl2_P78; assembly: GCF_963970495.1. Taxonomy (NCBI): domain Bacteria; kingdom Pseudomonadati; phylum Pseudomonadota; class Gammaproteobacteria; order Pseudomonadales; family Pseudomonadaceae; genus Pseudomonas; species Pseudomonas sp. EA_65y_Pfl2_P78. Next base: position 76,040 of record NZ_CAXAON010000010.1, read on the forward strand.
ACTCTAACGAGGCGGCCAAGGTCAATGGTGAGGAAATCAGCCAGAACGAGCTGAGCCAGGCCGTTGACATGCAACGCCGTCAGCTGATGCAACAGTTGGGCAAGGATTTCGATGCTTCCTTGCTCGACGAAAAAATGCTGCGCGAGTCGGCTCTCAAGGGCCTGATTGATCGCAAGCTGCTGCTGCAAGGTGCCGAACAATCGAAATTCGCTTTCTCCGAAGCTGCTCTGGACCAAGTGATCCTGCAAACGCCTGAATTTCAGGTGGACGGCAAGTTCAGCTCTGATCGTTTCGACCAGGTGATCCGTTCTCTGGGTTACAGCCGTATGCAGTTCCGCCAGATGCTGGCTCAGGAAATGCTGATCGGCCAACTGCGGGCCGGTGTCGCTGGCAGCGGTTTCGTCACCGACGCTGAAGTGCTGGCATTCGCCCGTCTGGAGAAACAGACTCGCGATTTCGCCACCCTGAACGTCAAGACCGATCCGGCTGCGATCAAGCTGACCGACGATGAGGTCAAGGCTTACTACGACGAACACGCCAAGGAATTCATGACCCCGGATCAGGTGGTCATCGATTACCTTGAGTTGAAGAAGTCTTCCTTCTTCGATCAGGTCGCCGTCAAGGACGAAGACCTGCAAGCGGCGTATCAAAAAGACATCGCCAACCTGTCGGAACAACGTCGTGCGGCGCACATTCTGATCGAAGTGAACGACAAGACCACCGAAGCGCAGGCCAAGGCGAAGATCGAAGACATCCAGGCGCGTCTGGCCAAGGGCGAGAAGTTCGAAGCGCTGGCCAAAGAGTTCTCGCAGGATCCGGGTTCGGCCAACAATGGCGGTGACCTGGGTTATGCCGGTCCCGGCGTTTACGATCCGGCTTTCGAGAAGGCCCTGTACGCCTTGTCCAAGGATCAGGTTTCCGGGCCGGTTCGCACCGACTTCGGTTTCCACCTGATCAAGTTGCTGGGCGTGGAAGCACCTCAAGTGCCGACCTTTGCAAGCCTGAAGGACAAGCTGACCCGCCAGTTGAAAGAGGCGCAAGTCGAGCAGCGTTTTGTCGAGGCGACCAAGCAACTGGAAGACACCGCGTTCGAGGCATCTGACCTGGCTCAGCCGGCGGCGGATCTGAAGCTGACTGTGCACACCTCCAAGCCGTTTGGCCGTGAGGGTGGTGAAGGTATTACGGCCAACCGTGCCGTGGTCACCGCCGCGTTCAGCACTGAAGTGATCGATGAAGGCGCCAACAGCACTGCCATCGAGCTGGATCCTGAAACCGTGGTCGTGCTGCGCGCCAAGGAGCACCTCAAGCCTGCGCAACTGCCTTTGGAAAGCGTGAGCGCGGCCATTCGCACACAACTGACCAAAGAGCACGCCAGTGCAGCTGCCAAAACCAAGGCCGAGAAGCTGATTGCTGATCTGCGCGATGGCAAGGCGGTTGATGGACAGAGCTGGAAAACCACCGAAGCGGCCACCCGTGCTCAGGAAGGTATTGATCCTGCTGTGCTGCAAGCGTTGTTCCGCATGCCGAAGCCGGTTGCCAAGGACAAGCCTACGTACAGCAGCGTGACCCTGCCGGACGGTAGCCTGATGATCGTTCGGCTGAACGGCGTCAACGAAGCGGCTGCACCGACTGATGAAGAGAAGGCTCAATACCGTCGCTTCCTCGCGTCTCGTGAAGGTCAGCAGGACTTCGCGGCGTATCGCAAGCAGTTGGAAGCCCAGGCAGAGATCAAGCGTTATTGATGTCTGACTGAGCGGCAAGACAAGAGCCCCGGCCTGACAGCCGGGGTTTTTTGTGGGTGCGCTTTTGTTGGCAGTTCAGGCGACATAGCCGTTTCAGAGGCTCATTTATTGACCTTCTCCGTGCAATTTTCCTCACCGCCACCGCGAGGTCGCGGATGTTTATCGATGATTTATCGCTGCGACTTTTTCCCGCAGCTGAAGGTCGATAGCGTTGTAACTGTTTTAAGACACTAATCCATACGCCGTCCGGCTGCGATCTGTTGCACAATACGCCCCGGACTGTTTTCCCTCAGGATGTTCAATGTTGATTTCCACTTCCCTGCGTGTTGTCGGATTGGCGCTGTTGTTGACCGCGGTTGCTGGCTGTTCGAAGGACAAGCCGATTTATGAGCATGAGAGCTTCGACGATTCCGGCACGTTTTCGCGTAACTATCCGGTAAGCGACATCGGCAGTTGCGAAGCGGCTCGCCGTGCGTTGCTCAGTCAGGGCTACATCATTACCAGCAGTGACCCGAAACTGGTCAGCGGCCACAAGAGCTTCCAGCAGACCGGTGAAACTCACCTGGAGATCAGTTTCAACGTGGTCTGCGCCGAAGATGGCAGTGGCAAGCATCATGCGACGGTGTTCGCCAACGCCCTGCAAGATCGCTACGCACTGAAGAAGACCAACAACTCCGCCAGTCTGGGTGTTGGTGTGCTGGGCTCGGTGTCCATGCCGATCGGCTCTTCGGACGATTCGATGGTCAAGGTTGCCAGCGAGACGGTGACCGCTCAAAAGTTCTACGAGCGTTTCTTTACCCTGGTAGAACAGTTCCTGCCGGCAGAAACGAAGAAAGCCGCGCATATCGAAGAAAAGCCAAAGACGGATCTGGGCATGCCTGAGCCTAAAGCAGTTCCTGCCGCAGAACCTGCTCCTGCGCCTGCCGCTGAGCCCGTTCCAGCACCAACACCCGCCCCAGCGGCTGCCGCGCCGGCGCCACTTGAAACCACACCGCTGAGTTCAGAGCCGGTTGTACCACCCGCCGAGTCAACCCCGATTGCCCCCGCGCCGAGTGCTGAACCGGCGGCGCCAGCCACGCAAACCATCACGCCACCTGCCAACCCGACGGACATCCCGCCGCCGTCCGAGCCAATTCCGGCGATGCCAGCCTCCGGCCAATAATTCGCCTACCGAATCTCTGTGGGAGCGGGGGCGCTCGCGAATGCGGTGTGTCAGTCGACATTTGCATCGACTGACACAGCCTCTTCGCGAGCAGGCCCGCTTTTGTTTTATGGGCTGTCAAAAAAACTGCGATAAATTCCTGACCACCTGCTACGTTTTATTCATGAAGGCGCTGTTTCATTTTTCCTTCACACGGGCGCGCTATGCTCGGGACACCATCGAATAGAGCAGTAGGGGGATGACACAATGGATGACTATCAAGAAGAACTGCTCGAGTTCCAGGCCTATGAACTGGATCAGCCCGAGCCGGCCGAAGACGCCACCGAGCTGTAAGGTTTCAAGCTGTTTTGCGATGACTGCGGCGAAATTCGCCCGGGGTTTGTCCGCTCAAGCGTTTGAACGCTCGCTGGAATGCTTCGGCTGAGGCAAAGCCCAGCAAGTAGGCGATTTCGCCGAACGCCAGTTCGGTGTCGCGGATGTAGGTCATCGCCAGATCACGGCGAGTGTCATTGAGGATCGCGCGAAACTGCGTGCCTTCTTCGGCCAGTTTGCGCCGCAATGTCCAGGTAGGCAGCTTCAGGCGTGCCGCCACTTCTTCCAGGTCCGGTTCCCGGCCTCCACTGAGCAAAGGCCCGAGCAATTGCGTGATGCGTTCGCGCAGGCTGCGAGTGCGGGTCAGTTGTTCCAGTTCTCGTTCACACAGTTGCAGCAGGTGCCGCCAGGTGCTCGGGCAGTGCTGAGGGTTGCGCAGGGCGAGGCTGCTCAGGTTCAGGCGCAATTGATTGCGCTCGGCGCCGAACTGGATTGGGCAATCGCCCAGCACGCGGTAGGCGTCGTGGTAATCCGGCGTGTCGAATTCGATTTCGATGCGCTCGGCCTTGAGCACTTCGCCGCCGACACTGGATAGCTGATGCAACCAGCCGGCGATGATTGAATCCACCACAAAGCGGTTATAGGCGTTGTACGGGCTGATCGAATAGAAACGCAGCCACGCGCCGTTGGCGTCTTCGTGGAAACTCGATTGGCCGCGGTAATTGGAGCCGTACAACGGTTCAAAACGGATCAGACATCGAGCTGCTTCGCGCACCGTGGGGGCCTGCGACGCGGTGACACCGGCCAGTCCTGCCTGGCTCAGGCGACTGAGCTGGCCCATGCGCAAGCCCAGCGCCGGATCTTGCGTCAATTGAATCGCGCTGTAACCCAAACGCATATAACGCGGGATCGAAAGCCGTGCGCCGGCCTCGGCCAATCGCGCTGCATCCAGACCGTACTGCTCCAATATCGGCAGTGGGTCGGCGCCATGACTGCGCACGGCGTCGGCGAGGCTATGGACAAAGCCTACCGACAGATCCCCGAGGCGCATCGGCAGCGGCTTCATGGCTTACAACCAGATATTGAGCAGACATGCACCGCGGGCATCGCCTGCGGCAAACTGCTGACCGTTGCTGCTGAGGAAGCTCTGACCCGAACTCGCTTTGTCCCAGAATTGCCCGCGCAGGAATACGCTCATCCCGGCAATCGCCCGGCTGCCGGGCGGCTGCGTGGTCAGGGTCAGGCGATGCCAGGCTTGGCCTTCGCTGACGTCACCGGGTTTGAGGCTGACTGAACTCGGTGTACTCGAACCCTTATAGCCGCGCCACGGCTGATCCCAGGCACCCTGTCCGAGCACCTGCGCCGGCACCGCCACCAGTTGCGCGCTTTGTTCATCGAGTTGGCGGTAGTTGTCCGGATACCAACTGTCGCGGCCGATCAGCACGCCGAGACGTCCGGCCGGGGTGTCGACGACGTTGATCGTCCGTTCACTGGCCTGGATGACGTCATGCTGGTCAAAGACCGGATGCATCTGGCGTTGCGGCTGGCCGAGGGGCACACCGTCGCGGCCAAAGACCACGCTGCTGTTGTAGAGCGCGCCGCTGCCGGGTTTGAGTTGGCCGTCGCGGATGGTTGGCTCAGGCAGCACGATGGAACCAGCCACCAGGGTCACATGAAACTCTTTGGCCAGCCCCCCGAACAGCGTCTGGTAATCCTTGGCCATGGCGCGTGATTTCATGCGCAGGTGGGCGTCGTCGAGACGGTCGCTACCCTTGGCGCTGAGCCAGGCCCGGGCGAACAGCAGCGGATTGCTCGCTGCCAGCCAGTTCATCGCTTCTGCAAGAGTCGGTGCCTGATACAACTCGTCTTTCTCGCCGCTGATCATCAGCCAGGTGCCGACATGTTCGGGCAGCACCACCACGGTCTTGTCATTCAACAAGCCCTGATCCTGCGCTTGCTGCAAATAAGCCGCGAGCTTGCGGTGCAGACGCTCGGGGTTCTGATAGTCGGTAGGAAACAGCTCTGGCTGGATACCCAGCAAATTGCCACGGTCGGCAGGCGTGCCCTGATCGACCGCCAGTTTGATGCGCAAGTCCGACAGGTAATGCCCCGCAGGCCGGTCTGCCGCCCACATGGCATAGGTGGTGAGAACGGCCACGATGGCCATGGAAAAAAACAGGTACAAAAGTTTGCGCATGAAAACCAACAGCAGCCGGGTACAGGGTGTGGCGACTAGGGTAGGGCCCATGGGCGTACTTGCCAAGGGGCGCTGTGCATTTGGATCAATAAGTTGTCAGTTACGGTCATTGAGTGACAGCGATGCGACTCTTAGTCTGTCGAGTATGACTGACGGGGGACAAAGAACTTCCGCAACTTTTCCGTGATTGCTCGTTGTGGAGTTACCGATGACCGCCGCTCATTACCCGCACCTGTTGGCCCCGCTGGACCTGGGATTCACCACGCTGCGCAATCGCACCCTGATGGGTTCGATGCACACGGGCCTTGAAGAGAAACCGGGTGGTTTCGAGCGCATGGCAGCGTATTTCGCGGAACGTGCCCGTGGTGGCGTCGGCCTGATGGTCACCGGCGGTATCGGCCCGAACGACGAGGGCGGCGTTTACTCCGGCGCAGCCAAGCTGACCACCGAAGAAGAAGCGCTCAAGCACCGCATCGTGACCCGCGCAGTGCACGAGGCGGGCGGCAAGATCTGCATGCAGATCCTTCACGCCGGTCGTTATGCCTACAGCCCGAAACAGGTGGCACCGAGTGCGATTCAGGCACCGATCAACCCGTTCAAGCCCAAAGAACTGGACGAGGAAGGTATCGAGAAGCAGATTAGCGATTTCGTCACCTGTTCGGTACTGGCGCAGTCGGCTGAGTATGACGGCGTTGAGATCATGGGATCGGAAGGTTATTTCATTAACCAGTTCCTCGCCGCACACACCAACCACCGCACCGACCGCTGGGGTGGCAGCTACGAAAACCGTATGCGCCTGCCGGTGGAAATCGTTCGCCGCGTGCGTGAGGCGGTCGGCCCGAACTTCATCATCATCTTCCGTCTGTCGATGCTCGACCTGGTCGAGGGCGGCAGTACCTGGGATGAAATCGTGACCCTGGCCAAAGCCATCGAGCAGGCGGGTGCGACCATCATCAACACCGGCATCGGTTGGCACGAAGCGCGGATCCCGACCATTGCCACTAAAGTGCCGCGTGCCGCATTCAGCAAGGTCACGGCCAAGCTGCGTGGGGCGGTAAGCATTCCGCTGATCACCACCAACCGCATCAACACCCCGGAAATCGCCGAGCAGATTCTCGCCGAAGGCGATGCCGACATGGTCTCGATGGCGCGTCCATTCCTCGCCGATCCGGACTTCGTCAACAAAGCGGCCGAAGGTCGCGCCGATGAGATCAACACCTGCATCGGTTGCAACCAGGCCTGTCTGGATCATACGTTTGGCGGCAAGCTCACCAGTTGTCTGGTCAACCCGCGTGCCTGCCACGAAACCGAACTTAATTACCTGCCGGTGCAGCAGATCAAGAAAATCGCCGTGGTCGGCGCCGGGCCTGCCGGGTTGTCCGCCGCCACCGTGGCGGCTGAGCGCGGCCATCAGGTGACCCTGTTCGATTCGGCCAGCGAGATCGGTGGCCAGTTCAACATCGCCAAACGCGTGCCGGGCAAGGAAGAGTTTTTCGAGACCTTGCGTTACTTCAAACGCAAGTTGCAGACCACCCATGTCGAGGTGTGCCTGAACACCCGCGTCGATGTGGCAAAACTGGTGGACGGCGGTTACGACGAAATCATCCTCGCCACCGGTATTGCGCCGCGCGTGCCGGCGATTCCGGGGGTGGATAACGCCAAGGTGCTGAGTTATCTGGATGTGATCCTTGAGCGCAAACCGGTCGGCAAGCGTGTGGCGGTGATCGGCGCGGGCGGGATCGGGTTCGACGTCTCGGAATTCCTTGTGCATGAAGGCGTGGCCACCAGCCTCGATCGAGCCGCGTTCTGGAAAGAATGGGGCATCGACACGCACCTTGAAGCCCGAGGTGGGGTGGCCGGCATCAAGGCGGCTCCGCACGCGCCGGCCCGCGAAGTGTTCATGCTGCAACGCAAGAAAACCAAGGTGGGCGATGGTCTGGGCAAGACCACTGGCTGGATTCACCGCACCGGTTTGAAGAACAAGCAGGTGCAGATGCTCAACAGCGTCGACTACCTGAGCATCGATGACGAAGGTCTGCACATCCGCATCGGCGAAACCGGCGAGCCGCAAGTGCTGGCAGTGGACAACATTGTCATCTGCGCGGGACAGGACCCGCTGCGTGAGTTGCACGATGGCTTGGTGGCAGCAGGCCAGAATGTGCACCTGATCGGTGGCGCTGATGTGGCGGCGGAACTGGATGCCAAACGCGCGATCAATCAGGGGTCGCGCCTCGCCGCCGAACTCTAAGCAGGGCAAATTCCCCGCCCCCACTGGGGGAAGTGTCTCTGGCTGCTAAGATGGCGGTTCTTGTTCTGGAACCGCCATTAATGCTTTTGCCTTCCAACGAATGGCTTGCTCAAGCCCCCCTCGAACGCCTCCAACTGGACTGGCTCAGTGCCGCCAACGTTGAAGTGGCGATCCTGCGTCTCGATCAGATCGATCCGCTGATCAGCGGCAACAAGTGGTTCAAACTCGTCGAACACCTGAACGCTGCTGACCGTGCTGGTGCGCAAGGCATCATCAGCCTCGGTGGGGCACATTCCAATCATCTGCACGCGTTGGCGGCGGCGGGCAAGCGTCTGGGCTTCAAAACGGTCGGGCTGTTGCGTGGCCATGCCCGGGAAACGCCCACTGTGAAAGATCTGCAAGCGTTCGGCATGCACTTGCACTGGCTGGGTTACGGCGGTTATCGGGCGCGGCACGAACCGGGATTCTGGCTGCCGTGGCAGGCGCAATATCCCACGCTGCATGCGGTGCCGGAGGGTGGCGGTGGATTAAGCGGCGCCCTCGGTTGCGTCGCGCTCAAAGCGCAGGCCAATGCACAACTGAGCCATTTGGGCTGGAGTGATTTCCACGGCTGGTGGTTGGCTTGCGGTACAGGAACGACGTTGGCGGGACTGGTGCTGGCAGAGGCGGGCGAACGTCCGGTATACGGCGCATTGGCCGTGCCCGGCGACCACGGCGTGGCACCACACGTCGAAGCGATCATTCGCGAGGCCGGGTTGTGCATGGCGCACTATGAACTGCTGGACGCCAGCCGTGGTGGTTTTGCCAAGGTTGATCCGCCCTTGCTGGGGTTCATTGAACAGACCGAACAGGTCAGCGGTGTGCCGTTGGAACCCGTGTACACCGGCAAGGCGTTGCTGGCGCTCAGGCAGCAGGTCGAAGCGGGCAGGTTCGCCAGCGGCACGCGACTGATTTTCGTGCATACCGGAGGTTTGCAGGGGCAGCGCGGATTTGCGGCCGCGCCGTGAGGTTCAATCGCGTTTGGGCATCATCCGCACCAGTGTGTTGTCGCGCACTACGTAGTGGTGATAGATCCCCGCCAGCGCATGCAGCCCGATCAACCAGTAGCCAATCGTGGCGATGAGTACGTGCCAATATTCCACCTGCTTGGCGAGTGCCTTGTCCTCATTCACCAGCATCGGCAGATCAAAACCATAGAACATCACTTGATGCCCCTCGGCGCTGGTGATCAACCAACCGAGAATCGGCATGCTGATCATGAACAGGTACAACGCCCAGTGCATCAGCCGCGCCAGCACGGTTTGCCATGCCGGCGAGGCCGGGAAGATTTTCGGTGCCGGGCCGACGCTGCGGGCGAGCAGGCGAAACCACACCAGCACGAACACCGTCAGGCCGAGCATGTAGTGGGCCTCTTTGATCAGCGTGCGACCGCCGCTGCCTTTGGGAAAGATGCCGCGAAATTCCATGCTGGCGTATACCAGTACCAACAACACCAGCATCAGCCAGTGCAGCAAGACTGAGACGGTGCTGTAACGAGATTCGGAACTGGTCCACGGCATACGGTGTTTCCTCACAGATCAGGGGGCAAACGCACCGTTCTTGTATGACGGCATGTCTTAACTGTAATCCGCTTTGGCGGATTTGCCTGTTGCTGATCGGCGTTTCAATGCGCTGGGTCAGGAAGTGTCCAAAAAAACACGCCAGTGTCGCGACAGACACTGGCGTTTTCGTTTACAGCAGGCGATGGATCAGCTCGACTGCGGCATTTCACCCTGGGCCAGACGCTTGTTGATGTCGGCAATCACCTCGGGCAGGTCTGTAATGGTGTCGATCATGTAGTGCGGGCGCGAACCTTCGAACAGTGCGTGGATGCGCTTTCGCTCGCTGGCCAGTTCATCGCTGCCCAGTGCGCGGAACCCCTCGTAGTCCAGGCCCAGTGCATTACCGGAGCAGATCAGCGCCACCGTCCACATCCCGGCACGCCGACCTTCGAGAATGCCCGGCACAGTGTCATCGATCTTCACACAAGCGCCGACGTCGTCGATGCCCAGCGCGATCACGTTGGCCAGTGCCTGGGCCGGCCATGGGCGGCCATTCGGCACTTCGTCGGTGGCGACGACGTGGTCGGCGACGTAGCCGTTGGTGGCGGCCAGTTCGACGACTTTGTCCATCACCTGCTTCGGGTAACCGGAGCAGGAGCCGATCTTGATCCCTTGTTCGCGCAGATTGGCAATGGTATCCAGAGCGCCCGGGATCAGTGCCGAGTGTTCGGCGATCTTCTCGATCTGCAGCGGCATGAAACGGTTATAGATCGCGGTGACATCGTCGTCGGTCGGCGTGCGACCGAACACTTGGCGATAGCGCTCGGCGACCTGCGGCTGATCGCACAGAGCGCGGATGTGATCCCACTTGCCCATGCCCATCGGGCCACGGGCTTCTTCGATGGAGACCTGAACGTCGAACTCGGCGAAGGCTTCGACGAAGATCTGGGTCGGCGCAAAAGAACCGAAGTCGACCACGGTGCCGGCCCAGTCGAGGATGGCGGCTTGCAGCTTGTCTGGATTTACATAGTTCATGGCAGTCAATTCCTGAGTTGGCAATGCGGTTCTTTGTGGGAGGGGAGCAAGACCCCTCCCACAGGGATTTGGGGGTGAATCAGATGTCGAGGACTTCCATCTCGCGCAACACTTCACCGACTGCTGCGACGGCCTGGCGCATGTCGTCCGGGCTGACGTGGCCGATGCAGCCGACGCGGAAGGTTTCAACCTGGGTCAGTTTGCCGGGGTAGAGGATGTAGCCCTTGGCCTTGACGCGCTCGTAGAAGTCCTTGAACTGATAACGCGGATTGGTCGGCGCATGGAACGTGGCGATGATCGGTGCCTGAATCGCTGCCGGCAGAAAACTGCGTAAACCCAGCTCGCCCATCTCTTCCATCAGCGCCTGGCAGTTGGCCGCGTAGCGCGCATGCCGTGCCGGCAAGCCACCTTCTTCGTTGTATTGCAGCAGGGCTTCGTGCAGCGCCGCGACCACATGGGTGGGCGGGGTGAAGCGCCACTGGCCGGTCTTCTGCATATAGGTGTGCTGGTCGTACAGGTCCATCGCCAGCGAATGCGACTGACCGGCGCAAGCGGCCAGCGACTCTTTGCGAGCGAAGACAAAACCCATCCCCGGTACGCCTTCCAGGCATTTGCCGGACGCGGCGATCAGCGCGTCGAACGGCACTTGTTGTGCATCCACCGCCAGCGCGCCGAAAGAGCTCATGGCGTCGATGATCAGGCGTTTTCCGTGTTGGGCGATAACCTCGGCAATCTCTGGCAGCGGATTGAGGATCCCGGTGCTGGTCTCGCAGTGGATCAGCGCGACGTGGGTGATGGCGCTGTCGGCACGCAGCAGGCGGTCAACGTCGGCGGCCGTGGTCGGTTTGTCTTCAGCGGTTTCGAAGGTACTGAACGAGCGGCCGAGCACCTCGCAGATCTTCGCCAGACGCTGGCCATAGGCACCGTTGATCAGTGCCAGCACTTTGCCATCACGCGGTACCAGCGTACCGATGGCCGCTTCGACGGCGAATGTCCCGCTGCCTTGCAACGGCACGCAGTGATGGGTGGCTGCGCCGTTGAGGATCGCCAGCAGTTGTTTGCAAAGGCTGGCGGTCAGTTGATTGAAACGGTCATCCCATGACCCCCAGTCGATCATCATCGCCTGGCGGGTGCGGGCCGAAGTGGTCAACGGGCCGGGAGTCAGCAGGATGGGTTCGGCGATACTCATTCGTATGTCCTTGGATAGCGCTGTGGGGTGAAGCTAGGGGGCATACGTTGCAATTCGCCGTTGCATCAATCAAATTGTTTGTTGTTATGCCAGCCATCAGCGAGGGTTATTCATGAATCTGTTTCAGCTACGCGCCTTCGACGCCGTAGCCCGGGAGGGCAGCTTCACCCGCGCCGCCTTGCGTTTGTTCATCAGCCAGCCAGCGGTCACCGGGCACATCAAGGCGTTGGAGGAGCATTACCAGATCACCCTCCTGCGACGTACGGCGCGACGGGTGGAATTGACCGAGGAGGGCACCAAACTGGCGGCGATCACCCGGGCGATGTTTGGTCTCGCCGAAGAAGCGCAGGCGATGCTGGAGGCCAATCGGCAACTGCTGACCGGGCGCCTGGAGGTGGCGGCGGATGGGCCGCACATGGTCATGCCGATGTTGGCGAGTCTGCGGGCGCGGTATCCGGGGATTACGGTGAATTTACGCTTGGGCAATGCGCAGGAAGCGCTGGCAGCGCTGTTATCGGAACACGCAGATGTCGCCGTGTTGACCGAAGTCGAACCGCGCAAAGGCTTGCATCTGCAAGCGTTGAGCGAGTCGCGGATCTGCGCTTTGGTGCCAGTGGGCCATCCTTGGGGGACGCGGGCCGGGGAGGTGAAGCTCAAAGAACTGGATCAGGTAATCATGGTCTTGCGTGAGCCGAGTTCGATTACCCGGCGCACGTTTGATCAGGCTTGCGCGCAGGCATCGATTCAGCCACGGGTCTTGCTGGAACTGGACAGCCGCGAAGCGGTGACCGAAGCGGTTGCCGCAGAACTGGGGGTTGGCGTGGTGTCTTCGGTGGAGGTCAGCCACGACCCTCGGGTGGTGGCGATTCCGATTGCCGGCGAAGGGCTGGGAAACCGGCACATGATCGGCTGCATGGAGCGGCGACGGGAGTTGCGTTTGATTCAGGCGTTTTTTGCATTGGCGCCGGCCTGACAGTTTCGCTTCAGGCCCCCAGCAGGAACTGTCGCAGGCTGCGACAACGCCAGCAGGGAGGACTGTCATGGCGCGGTGCTGTTGAGCAGCCAATCCAGTAGAAGGCTGCTGCTGTCAGGCATCGGCACTGTCTCGCGTGGCGGTGGACTGCGTCTGCTGTCGAGGCACAGGATCGGTCGGTCCGGATCGCTGTCGAGGAAGCTCACCCAGACTTCACTGCCTGCAGACGGGAGTTCATTCGCTGCCAGTCGTCTGTTGGCCCGGGTCATGGCGATGGGCAGCCACAGCGCGTCGGTTTCAGTGGTGTTCGGGTGTTGCGCAGGCCAGAGAATAACGGCGACGCGCCCCTGCTCATCAAGTTGCGCGGGTTGCCCCGACGCGCCAAGTATCTGCGCCAGATGAAAGCCTGCGACGCTGGGACGCGGTTCTTTGAGGGGCGGGCGATAGTCGGTTGACCAGGGCTGGGCGGTGAAGTCGTTGTAATAACGGTGCTGGGTCGGGGTGGGGTCAAGAATCGATGGATGTTGCCCGTGATGGCGTATGGCAGTGATCCGCCATTGGTCGTTGAAGGTGCTGATCGGGTGCTCGGTCACTTGCAACAAGTGCCCACTGAGCAAACCGACGCAGTCGCTGCGGCCATTGATCGAGCGATGCTGGCAACGTTGTCGCTCCAGATGGCGGCGACTGCGTTGCTCGGCATGACGTTGTTCAAGCGACAACGTGGGCTGCGGTGCGATAGGCGAAGTCTGATTGGCGGCAGCCTCGCTGACAGCCTGTTGCCCACGATTGCGCAAGGCGTGGAGCGTCGCAATGGGCGCGGCGTGATGATGCTGGTACAGCGCACTGACGCAGGGTGAGGCTGTTTGTTCGTCGACATTGAACGGCACCAGAACGGGGGCTTGCGGTAGGCTCAGGCTGTCATCGGCGAACACGACAACGTGACCGTCCACCCGGTGTTCGAAGTGATAGTGAATGCCTTCCTCTTCGCAAAGCCTGTGCAGCAGCGCCAGATCGCTTTCCTCGAACTGGATGCAGAACGGCCGCGTCGGGTACTGGCCCACGGTCATTTCAATTCGGTAACTATTGCTCGGCAGGGCATTTTCAACGAGTAATTGCTGAAGAATCTGCGGCACGCTCAGTTGTATAAACACACGCCGTTTAATCGTTCGCGACAGTCTTTGCAGGTGTGGCACCAAGACAAGTCGATAGCCAATCCGATGCGTGCCACGGTGTTCGCAAGTGGCACTGTGGATCATGCCGTGGATCCCGTGATGGTCGTTCAGGCGCAGAAATGCCGGTTGCTGCAGCAGCGTACCCGGGGGCACGGCGGGTGCCAGACCGATCAGGTCAATGTCGAAACGGTAGGGCTGGTTGAGCGCTTCCTCGCCTTGAAAGCGCAACACTGGCAGGCATAAGCCGCTGTCGGTCAGGGTGAGGGTGAACGGACTTTCCTTGTCATTGAGCATTCGAACAGGCTCTGTCAGGCAATACGGGCCTCAGAGGGTACGAAACCACAGCGTTGAATGGTTATGTCAAAGGGGTTTTTCAGAATCGCCCTACAAGGTCTGGTGAATAAGTCGATTCCACATTGGATTTTTTTGGTCGATTGCCGAGTTTAGGCCGTATAAACTTGGCGCCACGCGTCGGCCAATAGATGTCTCGGCGCCACAGATCAAGAGAGTGAGTAATGGGCGCACAGTGGAAGGTTAAACACAAAGAAGCGGCAGCCAACGCCAAGGGCAAAATCTTCGGCAAACTGGTGAAAGAAATCACCATCGCTGCCCGCAACGGTGCCGATACCGCCACCAACGCACACCTGCGTCTGGTGGTCGAACAGGCCAAGAAAGCCTCGATGCCGAAAGAAACCCTGGATCGCGCAATCAAGAAAGGCGCGGGCCTGCTAGGCGAAACCGTGCAATACCATCGCGTGACCTACGAAGGCTTCGCGCCGCACCAGGTACCGCTGATCGTCGAGTGCGTGACCGACAACATCAACCGCACCGTCGCGGAAATCCGTGTGGCGTTCCGCAAGGGTCAACTGGGTGCTTCCGGCTCCGTTGCCTGGGATTTCAACCATGTGGGCATGATCGAAGCCTCGCCGGACACCCCGGACGCCGATCCGGAAATGGCCGCCATCGAAGCCGGTGCCCAGGATTTTGAACCGGGTGAAGACGGCGCAACCCTGTTCCTGACCGATCCGACCGACCTCGACTCCGTGCAGAAAGCCCTGCCGGAGCAAGGCTTTACCGTGCTGTCGGCCAAGCTTGGCTACCAGCCGAAGAACCCCGTCAGCGGTTTGAGCGATGAGCAAATGGCTGAGGTTGAAGCGTTCCTGGAAGGCCTCGACAACCATGACGACGTACAGGACATGTTTGTCGGTCTGGCGGGCTGATTGGTTTTACCGGTAACGCCGTCAATGGCGGGCAAGCCCGCGATTGACCGCGTTGCGGTCACTGCTTGTCCAGTACCGCACTCACTTCACTGAACCCCGGCCGCCCCAGCACATCGGCCTGACAGCAGCGCCGCTGCAAATCCTCCAGCACCCCACGCCGCTCATCACTCAACCCCGAGTCGATCCGCGCCAGCAACTCCCCGAGCAAAACCCCGAACGCTCGCACTTCGATGCGTTGCAGTGATCGTGTCTCGACGTTGTCCGTGGTGGCATGGAAGGACGCCGCGCCGAAATCTCCCAGCAGACAATCGCCCTCGTCGTTCAACAGAATGTTGTGCCCGTAGAGGTCGCCGTGGGTGATGCCCTGTTGATGCAGATGTTCGGCCGCCGACGCGATGCCCTTGGCAATTCTTAGCGCAACGTCGGCCGTGAAGCGGCAATCTTCGGCGTAAACGTCCCGTGAGCAGGACGCCAGGCTCGGCAATGCCGCCAGATTGCGAAAGCTCGGATCAATCAATTGCATCACCAGCCCTTGCTGGCCTTCGGGATGGCCATCGATACGACCTTCAACCCGGATCAGATTCGGGTGCAGCCCGGCCGTGATGCAGGCGTTCATTTCATGCAGCGGCGAGCCATCGCTGGTCATTTCACCTTTGTACAACTTCACGGCGACCGGTTTCAGCGAGCCCTCGGCGTGCTGCCAAGTCGCCCGGCAAATCACCCCCGAAGCGCCTTCGCCCAGTTGCTGCTCCAGGCGCAGCGTTGACCAGTCAATTTGCGGTGTGGCTTGAAGGGCGGCGGCGTCGGCTTCGGTTTCCAGTGGATTACCGGCATAGGCCAGCCACGTCAGGCTCGGCAACGCCAGCAGAAAGGGTGGCAATTGGCTCAGGCGGTTGGCGGCGATGCGGATCAGCTCCAGCCGATGGCAGTTACCCAGAGAAGCGGGTAGCGATTGCAGGCGATTGCCCGCCAGCATGAGTTTTTGCAGGTCAGGACGTTCGCCCAGTTCGCTCGGCAGGGTTTCGATGCAGTTGTCGGTCAGGATCAGCCAGCGCAGCCGCGTTGGCAGGGCGGCACCCGGCACATCGACGATGCGGTTGGCTTTAAAACCGATCATCGTCAACGCGGCGCATTGGCCGAGGCAGGCGGGCAACTCGGTGAACTGATTGTCGGAGCAGAACAGTACGCGCATTCGAGTCAGCCGATGCAAATCATCCGGCAGACTGCTCAAGGCGTTGCCGCTGAGGTTGAGCACCTCGAGGGTATCGGCCAGATCAAAGATCTGCCGCGGGAACTCGGTCAGCCCGCAGGACAGATCCAGCCGCGTGATGCCTGACAATTCGCCGGCGCGCAATTGAGCAAGGGTATGCATAAAGGTCTTCGCCATAGAGGAGTCGCAAGGAATGGGCGACATGATAACGGCAGATTCAACACTGTCGAATTCTTCCTCTGCACTGCGATCCTCTGTGGGGCGCGATCTTTGTCTGTCAGGTAAGGAGGCGCACTTCCTGTAACTGCCCCAACCGGCTCCGCGTGCGGGCCAGGTCAATGGCATTGCCGCCCAGACGCTCAAACAGCGGCAGTTGACCGAGCAGGGTCAAGCATTTGTCCTGATCGTAGAGCACGTCGATCAGATTGATGAAACGCTGTTGCGCGGCGATCGAGCATTCAGCCAGTGCCGGTAAATCATCAATGACCCAGTGGTCGAAACGCCGGCAAAGCTCCAGATAATCCATCACCGCCGTCGGCTGTTCGCACAGGTCCTTGAAGGTAAAACCGACCCGCCGACCTTCACACAACCGTGCCTGAATTTGCCGCGTGCCGACCGCTAGGGCAAGCGCTGGAGCATCGTGTGGTGGCAGGTTCAGGACGTGGCGCTGAGCAGGCGTGGCCGGCCATACGTAGTGACCTTGCGTGAACAATTGATGCGCCTGGTTGCGCGCCTGGCTTCGGTAATCGTGCGGCCCGCCGACTTCCATGACCTGCATGCGTGAGTTGATCAGTTCGATGACGGGTTTGAAGCGAGCGTGATAGAGCGGGTTGGGCAGCAAGCCCTCAGGCGGATAGTTCGAGGTCACCAGGAGCACGATCGCGCGCTGGAACAACGCCTTGAACAACCGGTTGATCAGCATCGCGTCACCGATGTCATGCACATGAAACTCGTCGAAACACAGCACCCGGCAGTCTTGCAGCAGATCATCGAGCGTGAGGGCGAGGGCATCGTCCTGTTCACGATGACGGAACATGCCTTGATGCAATTGCGCAAAGAACTCATGGAAATGCAGGCGTCGTTTTTGCTTGATCGGCAGCGCCTGGAAAAAGCCATCCAGCAGCCAGCTCTTGCCGCGTCCAACGGCGCCGTACAGATACAGACTCGGCGGGGTAGGCGCTTTTGCGCCGAACAGCAGACTGGCCTGCTGCGCCAGACAATCGATCACGCGCTGCTGGCTGTGGCTGAGGGTGTAACCCTGGCTGTGGGCCTTGTGCCGGAAGTAGTCGCGGATCGACTGGGCGCTGGCGTCATGGCCAGCACTGGCAGGCAGGCGTTTGCCGAACCAGCGGCGTAACGCTGGCCAGCGCTGGATCAATCGCGTTCGTTTTGGCGGTCGGGCGGGCACTTTGTGGTGACTCCGTGTTCGTCAAACCGGCTCCCCGGAGCGCGGCGGCGTAGTGTAACCACACGCAGAGCACGCCTTCTACTGCAGCCGGTCGAGAGTAGGCGTTCATTGAACACAAATGTGCCTGGGCCCGCTGTATGGGGCGTGTCCGCACCCACAGGGTTATGTCGCGTTTCACAATGGCAGGGACTGCTTGAGCAGTGGGGCGACCGGCGTATCAACCGGGCTGACCATCGCATAGTTATACCCGTGCCCGGACCAGTATTCGGCCTGCAGATCCCCGTCGCTGCGGCTGCCACGCGGCAGAAAGGTATTTTTCGGTCCCGGCGGTCGCACATAAAAGCTGACTTTGTGCCCACCCCCATCCTCATACATCACCATCGCCGCCGGGCCTTCGTCGGTGCTGAGCAACCGTCCGCTGACCGGTTCGAACCCGGCAGCCTTGAGATCCGGCAAGCGACTCGCCTGCGTGAAATAACGGTCGAGCCAGCGCTGCATGTCGCCGTTACTGTCGACCTTGTAATCGGCCGGGAGCATTCCCTGCTGGGCAATCAAGCGATAGGCCTGCAAGGCGTCGGTCATCGGTAATACCGAGGTGCGCACGAGGGTCATTTCCCGCGCTTGCCAACCACTGAAACCACCCACACTGACGGCGATCAGCAACACGGCGGCGCTGGCCAGGTGTCGACGTGACTGACGTATGCGGCGCTGGCGAATCGTTGCCGGGTCAAGCGCCGGATTGGCCGGCCGCTGCAACGCGCCCCCCAGTGCTGCACGTAATTGCTGGGCGTCACGTTGCCAGGCGCGAACCTGCGCGGCTTGGTCTGGGTGATTCGCCAGCCAGGTGTCAAGCACCCGGCGGTCGGCGTCGCTGAGTTGGTGGTCGACGTAGGCGTGCAGGTCATGCTCGCTGGGAGGCAGGCTGATCATTTGAGTATCCGCAAAGAAGGGCTGCTGATTTCGCCGTCGCTGAGTTGGCGCAAGGCTTGGCGGGCGCGGGAAAGGCGCGACATCACGGTGCCGATCGGGGCGCCAAGGATCTCGGCGACCTCCTTATAGGAAAGGCCTTCAACCGAGACCATCAGCAGTAGCGCGCGCTGTTCGGTGGGCAATCTATCAAAGGCTTGCAGTGTCGACCGGGCGATGACGGTGCGCTCCGCCGAAGGTTCGGCATCGTCGCGCCCGGTGAAAAATTCGAGCATCCGCGCATAGCGTCGGGAACGGCGATGAGCATCGAGAAATTGTCGGTAGAGGATCGCAAACAGCCAGGCGCGCAGATCACCGTCGACGCGTTTGCCGCCCCAACTCGACAAGGCCCGCTCCAGGCTTGCCTGCACCAGATCGTCGGCGCTGCTGCTATTGCGCGTCAACGACACGGCAAAACGCCGCAATCCGGGAATGATTTCTCTCAATTGCTCGTCGAATTCGCTCATGAAATTCTGCTGGTCACTACGCTGTGGACTAGGGAGACGTCCACCGTCGAAGGTTATTCCACGTTCGGAAAAATAAATACCGGACTGTGGAATAAATCCCGACGGGGTGCGTCTTGCTGACTCTTCCTACTTGTGGCCGATGGTCCCGGAGTTATTCATGGTTGATCGCACTTCACCCTCAGGCGGGCCGCAGCGCCCGCCACTGAGTGCCGCGAGCGTGGTACTGCGTCTGGGCGGCATTGCCGCGGTAGTCGCTGCAGTGGCCGGGGCGTTTGCCTATGTTCACGGCACCTTTGACCCACAACGTCTGACGCCCAAGGCGCTGGTCGATGTGCTGGAGAAAAACAACGGCGTGCATCCCGGATTCCGCCGCAATCATGCCAAAGGTGTGTGCGTGATCGGGCATTTCGAGAGCAGTGGCGAGGCACGGGTGTTCTCGGCTGCGCAAGTGTTCAACGAACCGCGCACCCCGGTGGTGGGGCGTTTTGCGTTGCCGGCGGGTAATCCCTATGCCCCGGACAGCAGCGTGCCGATTCGCAGTCTGGCGCTGCGCTTCACCCAGGCCAATGGTCAGCAGTGGCGCACCGGGATGAACAGCATGCCGGTGTTCCCGGTGGGCACGCCTGAGGCGTTCTATCAGTTGCTGCAGGCGCAGTCGCCGGATCCGGCCACAGGCAAACCTGACCCAGGCAAGGTGCCGGCGTTCTTCGCCGCGCACCCGGAAACTGTGCCGTTTCTGACCTGGGTGAAGACCGCCAAGCCATCGGCCAGTTACGCCACCGAAACCTATAACAGTGTCAATGCGTTCTATCTGGTGGACGCCAGCGGGAAGCGGCAAGCCGTGCGCTGGAGCATGACGCCATTGGCTAAAGACGCGGCGGGTGACAGCGCACCTGAGGGCGCTGACTTTCTGGAAAAGGATCTGGTGCAACGGCTTGCCGCTGCGCCGCTGCGTTTTCAGTTGAATATCACGTTGGCTAACGCCGGTGACCCGGTGAACGACGCCAGCAAGGCCTGGCCCGAAGGGCGCAAGGTTGTGAACGCCGGCACCCTGGTGCTGGAAAAGACTCAGCCGCAACTGAGCGGTGAGTGCCGCGACATCAATTACGACCCGTTGGTGTTGCCGGCCGGGATTCAAGGCTCCGACGACCCGTTGCTCGCGGCCCGTTCCGCCGGTTACGCCAATTCCTATCGGCGTCGCACCCGCGAAGTCAGCCAGTTGCCCGCCGCCAAACAGGAGGCTCGTCCATGAGCGCTCAACCGACTCATTTCGCGCTGTTGGCGCGACTGCTGCATTGGCTGATGGCGCTGATGATCATCGTGATGCTGTTTATTGGCGCCGGCATGGTCACCTCGGTCTCCGAACGGCATGAATGGCTGATCCACCTGCACAAGCCCTTGGGCATTGCGATTCTGCTGCTGGTGATCGTGCGTCTGCTGGTACGTTTCTCCACACGCCAGCCGCCGCTGCCGGTGGATCTGCCGGGCTGGCAGGTGATGGCTGCGAAGGCCTCGCATCTGTTGCTTTATGCGTTGATGCTGGTGCTGCCGCTGCTCGGTTGGGCGATGATCAGCGCCTCGGGCGAGCCGGTGATGCTCAGTGCATCGCTGCAGTTGCCGTCGATTGTCCCGGCCGATGCGCAGTTGTTTGCGTTGCTGCGCAGCGCTCATGGTTATCTGGCTTATCTGCTGTTTCTGACGGTGCTGGTGCACTTGGCGGCGGCGCTGTTCCATGGCTGGGTGCGCCGTGACGACGTGCTGGACAGCATGTTGCGCGGTCGCAATCGCGGTTAGCTGACCGCAATGGCGCATTGTGACGATGCGCCATTTTCCGGGACAGCCTCCGTTCCTTTGACCAGGCAAGGGAAGGGATCAGCGCAGTGTGTCGACCATGTCGGCAATGGTCGTCAGCACGTCTTTGCCTAATTGACTGGAGCGTTTGCCCGACCAGCCGGTTTGCGCGTTCGGCGCGTCGTCGTGATCCTTGAACGGCATTTCCAGGGTCAGTGACAGGCAATCGTACTTCTGGCCAACGCTGTTGCACGCCAGGGTCATGTTGGCTTGGCCCGGTTCGTCACGGGTGTAGCCGTATTTGGTCTGGAAGTCTTTGGTGGTGTGTTTCAGATGGCTGCGAAAATGTTCTTCGAGTTTCTCCAGCCGCGGCGTATACCCCGGATTACCTTCGCAGCCAGCGGTGAAGACATGAGGGATTTCCTCATCGCCGTGTACGTCGAGAAACAGATCGACGCCGTATTTTTCCATCTGCTGCTGCACGAAAAGGACTTCAGGGCTGATTTCCTGGCTGGCGCTTTGCCAGGCACGGTTCAAGTCTTGCCCCATGGCGTTGGTGCGCAGATGCCCATGGAAGGCGCCGTCCGGGTTCATGTTGGGAACCAGGTACAGATCGGCACTGGCGAGCAGTTTATTCAGCACCGGATCGTCGTGTCTTTCCAGGCGTTCGATCACCCCTTCCATGAACCACTCAGCCATGTGCTCGCCCGGGTGTTGCTGGGCGATGATCCAGATTTTGCGCTGACCTTGCGCGCCGCTGCCTTTGCGCAGTAACTGAATATCGCGGCCCTCGACACTTTTACCTGTCGCCAGCAACTCGGCGCCGGCCTTGGTCAGCGCTTGTTCGATCAGCCAGTCGTGACGGCCGCGGCTATAGGGTTCGAAATAGGCGAACCAGGCGTGAGTCTGGGTGGCTTCCAGGCAGAAACGCAGGCAGTCGCCTTCGAAAATGGTGGGTACGCGGAACCAGTTGACGTGATCGTAGGAGGCTACGGCCTGATAACCATCCCAGGCTTTGTTGTACGAAGATTGGCTGGCGTTGTTGAGGCGAAACCAGTGTTCCTGACCGACGTGAAGACCGCTGGCCTTGAAGTGGAACCACTGAAAGTGGGCGCTTCGGGTGTCCGGGCGGATGGCCAGAACCGGATTGAGCGGATTGCTGATGTCGATGACTTGAATATTGCCGCTATCGAAGTTGGCACTGATGTCGAACGAAGATTTGGCCACGGTCATAATCGGTTCCTGAATATGATTTTTATGGTGGCTACTTTACACGCAAGACAGAGATGAAACCGAGGGGAAATGCGGGGTCGTGGCGGGGGCGTCCTCCATGACGCTCATGCAGCTTAGAGACTATGCGATTGATTCTCAAGCGCTAATTGCTATTAGTTTTCCCCAATGTGGCTGGGCTTCGCTTGCCAAGCGATATTCTTTTGATACTATCGGCGTCATTGAATTTGCAGCACTTAAAGACTTCATTAGCTTGAAGCCATAAGCCCGAAAAACGGGTAAAAAAAGACCCGGCAAAAAGCCGGGTCAAAAACCGTGATTAGCCTGATGAGGAGATAGTCCAGAAGACCGACCTAAGGTCTCTGGTCCACCGACTGATCTCGCGACCAGTTGCTTGCAATAATAATCATTATCATTTGCAAGTCAAATGTTTTTATCTGTGCGATTGGAAAACTCTTTCCCGCACGATCGTCCCCCGTTCCTCAGACTTCATCGCCATCGAGCGAGTGGTCAACCATCGCCCGCGCCATATCCACCATATGAACCACTGAAAACGCCAGGTCGCGATTCGCGCCTTGCAGGTTTTCCGCAGCCTTGAAAGCAGTGGCGGCCGCGCAGCGCAACAGATCGGAGGCGTGCACCAAGGCTTCTTCGCCACTGAGATGCTGTTTGACATCGAAAAAACGCTCATCGACCTCGGGTTCTGACACAGCTGGTTTCAAGTAATAATCCAAGGCTCGCTGCGCCGCGGCGTTGCCTTGTGGTGAAGTAAACGTGGTGTCCATCTGCAGATCGGGCAAGTCTTTGCTGCTGATATTCATGATGAAAGGCCGCTCCTTGTTCGATTGAAAATCCGTGCCTTCAGAATAGTACGATGCGTAGTTGTGACCACATTTTTAATACTACAATATGTGTTTTGTTGGCCGGAGGTGTCCGAGTAAGGTGCCGCACATGGATAAATGGATTGAGTTGGTCAAGGCCAAGATGAGTGAGCTCAAAATCACTCAAACAGAGCTCGGAGAGCGCGTCGGCATGTCCCAGGGGGGCATCGGTCATTGGCTGAACAAACGTCGCGAACCCGGTATCACGCAGATGAACCGCGTGCTGCAAGCGCTCGGCATGGATTTCCTTGAAGTGGTGCTGGTGATTCGTGAGCCGCAGGTGACGCCGGATGACGAGATGCCGCTGGCGCAGAAGTACAACCCGTACTTTCGTTACCCGGTCAGCGACTGGCAGACACCCTGCGAGGTGCGCGAGAACGGATCCGCCTATGCCCCGACGTCAGCCAGGCAGCGGTTCGCACTCACGGATTATCATGCCCGTGGTGCGGCGTTCTGGCTGACGGTGGCAGGGAATTCGATGACCGCTCCCAGCGGTCAGAGTATTGCCGAAGGCATGCTGATTCTGGTGGATCCAGAGGTCGAGGCCGTGCCCGGTAAGCTGGTGATTGCCCAGTGGGCGGGCAGCGATGAAGCGATTTTTCGCAAGCTCGACGAAGAGGGCGGCCAGCGTTATCTGGTGCCGCTCAATCCGACCTGGCCCAAGGCCCTGTTTACCGATGAATGTCGAATCATCGGCGTCGTGGTACAGGCTACGGCGCGTTTCTAGTCAGATCGATCCTCGCCAGGCGCAGGATCGATCCTTCACTCACGCTTCTTCCAGTTCAACCAAAGCGCTGCCTTCGCCGACCATTTCGCCTTCCTGGCAATACAGCGCTTTGATCACCCCGGCATGTGGTGCGCGGATGCTGTGTTCCATCTTCATGGCTTCCAGCACCACCAGTTGCGCACCGGCCTCGACCTTCTGCCCGGGCTCGACCAATACCCGTACGATGCTGCCGTTCATTGGCGCAGTCAGACCGCCCTGATGAGTGTGGCTGGCTTCGGCCGCACTGATCGGATCGTACGCCTCGATACGCCGCAACTCGCCATCCCAGCGCAGATACAGCGAATCTCCCTGACGAGTAGCGCGCAACGCGCGACGTACGTTCTCTTGCTCAACCACCAGCGTCTCGCCCGTTAGTGTGGCGTTGCCACCTGAACTCAGCGTCAGCGCTCGATCCTGGCCCTCACAGCTCAAGTGCAGGGTGAATTCCTTCGGCAGGCCGGTGCGCAATCCGCTGTTAAGCGACCACGGCGAAGAAGGATCGTCCGCCCGCATAACGCCCGGCAGACTCTGCGCGAACGCCTGCGCCGCTGCATCCCAGAATGCCTCGCTCAACTCGCCCGGCGGCGGCAGTAGCTGCTCCTGATAACGCGGAATAAACCCGGTATCCAGTTCTGCTGCCGCAAACGCCGGGTGAGCGATGATGCGTCGCAGGAAGTTGATGTTGGTTTTCAACCCGCCAATGGCGAATTCGTCGAGCATGCACAACAAACGCAGGCGCGCCTGTTCACGATCCTCTCCCCAGGCGATCAACTTGCCGAGCATCGGGTCATAGAACGGCGAAATTTCATCACCTTCTTCAACGCCACTGTCGACTCTGCGCCCCGGCCCCTCAGCCGATTCGCGATACAGCTGCAAGCGGCCAGTCGCCGGCAGAAAATCATTTGCAGGGTCTTCGGCGTACAACCTGACCTCAATCGCATGGCCGTCAAGCGGCACTTGATCCTGCGTGATCGGCAGCGTTTCACCACGGGCCACGCGGATCTGCCAGGCCACCAGATCAAGACCGGTAATCGCCTCGGTCACCGGGTGCTCAACCTGCAGCCGGGTGTTCATCTCCATGAAGAAGAATTCGCCGCGTGCGTCGAGCAAAAACTCCACCGTCCCCGCGCCGACGTAACCGATGGCCTGTGCCGAACGCACCGCCGCTTCACCCATGGCCTTGCGCAGTTGCGGCGACAGGCCCGGTGCCGGGGCCTCTTCGACCACTTTCTGATGGCGGCGTTGAATCGAGCAGTCACGCTCATTGAGGTACAGGCAATGGCCGTGCTGATCGGCAAACACCTGGATTTCCACATGACGGGGTTTGAGCAGGTATTTCTCTACCAGCATCCGCGAGTCGCCGAATGACGACTGCGCCTCACGCTGAGCGGAGGCGAGGGCTTCAGCCAGTTGACTGACGTCCTCAACCACTTTCATGCCTTTGCCGCCACCACCGGCCGTGGCCTTGAGCAACACCGGGTAACCGATGCGTTCGCAGGCGTCACGGAAGGTGTCGATATCCTGTGCTTCGCCGTGATAACCCGGCACCAGCGGTACACCAGCGGTTTCCATCAGCGCTTTGGCGGCTGATTTGCTGCCCATGGCGTCGATGGCGGACGCGGGTGGGCCAAGAAATATCAGGCCCGCCGCCTCGATAGCGCGGGCGAACCCGGCGTTTTCGGAAAGAAAACCATAACCCGGATGAATCGCTTGAGCGCCGCAGGCCTTGGCCGCCGCGATCAGTTTGTCGATTTGCAGATAACTGTCAGCCGCTTTGCTGCCACCGAGATCAACACGGATATCCGCTTCTCGGCTGTGCCGCGCTTCACGGTCGGTAGCGCTGTGCACCGC
This sequence comes from Pseudomonas sp. EA_65y_Pfl2_P78, assembly GCF_963970495.1. Taxonomy (NCBI): domain Bacteria; kingdom Pseudomonadati; phylum Pseudomonadota; class Gammaproteobacteria; order Pseudomonadales; family Pseudomonadaceae; genus Pseudomonas; species Pseudomonas sp. EA_65y_Pfl2_P78. The sequence goes on from NZ_CAXAON010000010.1 coordinate 101,401, forward strand.
GACAGTGGTCAGGCCCAAGGCTTTGGCGGTGCGCATGACCCGGCAAGCGATTTCGCCACGGTTGGCCACCAGCAGGGTGGTGAGAACAGGTGCGCTCATCAACGCGGCTCCTTGGTGGTGGTTGCGGCTTGCCAGTTCGGCGGACGTTTTTGCAGAAAGGCACGCAAGCCTTCCTGGCCTTCGGGGCTGACGCGGATACGCGCGATGGCGTTTTCGGTGTAGCGGCGCAGGGCCGGGGTCAGTGAGCCGTTGCCGACTTCGCGCAGCAGATCTTTACTGGCGCGCAGCGCAGCGGGGCTGTTGAGCAGCAGCTTGTCGATCCATTGCTCAACCTGTTGCTCCAGCTCAACGGCCGCATAGCTCTCGGACAATAAACCGAGTTCTCGCGCTCGCTGGCCGCCAAAACGCTCGGCGGTCAGGGCATAACGACGTGCTGCGCGTTGACCGATGGCTTGCACCACGAACGGACTGATCACCGCCGGCGCCAGACCGATGCGTACTTCCGACAGGCAGAACTGCGCATCATCGGCGCCGATGGCCATGTCGCAGCAACTGATCAGGCCCAATGCGCCACCGAACGCTGCGCCTTGCACCACGGCTAGCGTCGGGATTTTCAGTTTGGCGAGGTTGTACATCAGCTCAGCCAGCTCGCGCGCGTCGTCCAGGTTGGTGTGGTAGTCGAGTTCGGCCGATTGCTGCATCCAGGCCAGATCGGCGCCGGCGCTGAAGTGCCGGCCACGGCCGCGCAGCAGCAGGAAGCGCAGGCTGGTATCGCTGGCAACCTTGTCGAGGGCCAGGATCAGTTCGCGGATCATCTGGGCATTGAAGGCGTTGTTCTTTTCTGCACGGTTGAGCCACAGCGTCGCGAAACCCCGTGGGTCACTGTGCAGTTCGAGGGTGTTGAAATCGCTCATATTCGTCCATCTCCACGGTCCTTGTGGGAGCGGGCGTGCTTGCGAAAGCGTCTATTGAGTCACATCCATAGTGGATGTGCCGCCGTCTTCGCGAGCAAACCTGCGCCCACAAAACATCACATCCGGAACACGCCAAAGCGGCTCGGTTCGATAGGCGCGTTCAGTGACGCGGACAAGGCCAGGGCCAGCACATCGCGGGTCTGCGCCGGGTCGATGACGCCGTCGTCCCACAGGCGTGCACTGGAGTAGTACGGGTGACCCTGCTCTTCGTACTGGTCGAGGATCGGCTGCTTGATCTCGGCTTCCTGTTCCGCACTGAAGGCCTGGCCGCTGCGTTCGGCCTGTTCACGCTTGACCTGCACCAGCACGCCTGCTGCCTGTTCGGCGCCCATCACGCCAATCCGCGCATTCGGCCACATCCACAGGAAGCGCGGATCGTAGGCCCGGCCGCACATGCCGTAGTTACCGGCGCCGAAGCTGCCGCCGATGATCACGGTGAATTTCGGCACCTTTGCACACGCCACGGCGGTGACCAGTTTTGCGCCGTGCTTGGCGATGCCGCCCGCCTCGTATTTCTGACCGACCATGAAGCCCGTGATGTTTTGTAAAAACAGCAGTGGAATACCGCGCTGGCAGGCCAGTTCGATGAAGTGCGCGCCTTTTTGCGCGGCTTCGGCGAAGAGGATGCCGTTGTTGGCGAGAATCGCGATCGGATACCCGTGCAGATGTGCGAAACCGCACACCAGCGTGGTGCCGAACAGCGCCTTGAATTCATCGAACACCGAACCGTCGACCAACCGCGCAATCACTTCGCGCACATCGAACGGTTGCTTGGCGTCCGCCGAAACCACGCCATACAACTCGTCGCTGGCGTACAGCGGAGCAATCGGCGTGCGCTGCTGCACTTCGCCGAGTTTGCGCCAGTTGAGGTTGGCGACGCTGCGGCGGGCAAGGGCGAGGGCGTGTTCGTCGCTCTCGGCGTAATGGTCGGCGACCCCGGAAATCTTGCAGTGCACATCGGCTCCGCCCAGCTCTTCGGCGCTGACCACTTCACCGGTCGCGGCTTTCACCAGCGGCGGGCCGGCGAGGAAAATCGTCGCCTGATTGCGCACCATGATCGCTTCATCGGCCATCGCCGGCACATACGCGCCGCCCGCCGTGCACGACCCCATCACCACGGCAATCTGCGCAATGCCCATCGCGCTCATGTTGGCCTGGTTGAAGAAAATCCTCCCGAAGTGCTCGCGGTCCGGGAACACCTCGTCCTGACGCGGCAGGTTGGCGCCGCCCGAGTCCACCAGGTAAATGCACGGCAGCCGGTTCTGCTGGGCGATGGTCTGGGCCCGCAGGTGTTTCTTCACCGTCAGCGGGTAGTACGAGCCTCCTTTTACGGTCGCATCGTTGGCGACGATCATGCATTCGACGCCTTCCACGCGGCCGATCCCGGCAATCACCCCGGCGGCTGGCACGTCCTCACCATAAACGGCGTAAGCCGCGAGTGGGCTGATTTCCAGAAACGGCGAGCCCGGATCGAGCAAGCGGTTGATCCGCTCACGCGGCAGCAGTTTGCCGCGTGAGGTGTGACGCTCCTGAGCTTTCGCGCCGCCGCCCTGGGCCACTTGGGCGAGCAGGGTGTGCAGGGCGTCGACTTGTTTGAGCATCGCTGCGCTGTTGGCGGCGAATTCCGCTGAACGAGGATTGAGCTGAGTGTGCAGGGTAGCCATGGTCAGCTCCGTTTAGCGGGTTTCGTTGAACAGTTCGCGACCGATCAGCATGCGACGGATCTCACTGGTGCCTGCGCCGATTTCGTACAGCTTGGCGTCACGCAGCAGGCGGCCAGCCGGGAATTCGTTGATGTAACCGTTGCCGCCAAGAATCTGGATCGCGTCGAGGGCCATTTGCGTGGCGCGCTCGGCGGTGTAGAGGATCACCCCAGCGGCGTCCTTGCGCGTGGTTTCACCGCGTTCGCAAGCCTGAGCCACTGCATAGAGGTAGGCACGGCTGGCGTTCAGTTGGGTGTACATGTCGGCGACTTTGCCCTGGATCAGCTGGAATTCGCCGATGCTCTGGCCGAACTGCTTGCGGTCGTGGATGTACGGCACGATCAGGTCCATGCACGATTGCATGATCCCGGTCGGGCCGCCGGACAGCACGACACGTTCGTAATCGAGGCCGCTCATCAGGACTTTCACGCCGCCGTTGAGGGCGCCGAGGATATTGTCTTCCGGCACTTCGACGTCATCGAAAAACAGTTCGCAAGTGTTGGAGCCGCGCATGCCGAGCTTGTCGAACTTGTTGCTGCGGCTGAAGCCTTTCCAGTCACGCTCGACGATGAACGCGGTGATGCCGTGCGGGCCTTTTTCCAGATCGGTCTTGGCGTAGATCACGTAGGTGTTGGCGTCGGGGCCGTTGGTGATCCAGGTTTTGCTGCCGTTGAGGACGAAGCGGTCGCCGCGTTTGTCGGCGCGCAGCTTCATCGAAACCACGTCGGAGCCGGCATTCGGCTCGCTCATCGCCAAAGCACCGACGTGCTCGCCGCTGATCAGCTTGGGCAGGTATTTGATTTTCTGTTCGTGGTTGCCGTTGCGGTTGATCTGGTTGACGCAGAGGTTGGAATGCGCACCGTAGGACAGCGCCACCGAGGCCGAGCCGCGGCTGATTTCTTCCATCGCGACCACATGCGCCAGATAACCCAGGCCTGCACCGCCGTATTCTTCCGGCACGGTGATGCCGAGCAGGCCCATGTCACCGAACTTGCGCCACATGTCGGCCGGGAACAGGTTGTCGTGATCAATCTGCGCAGCACGCGGGGCGATCTGATCGGCGACAAAGGACTGAACCTGATCGCGCAGCATGTCGATGGTTTCACCGAGGGCGAAGTTCAGGGATGGGTAGCTCATGGGTCACCTTTTGGCTTTTTTGTAGGGTGGGGAGGGCGGTCGGCTCTCACCTTTACGTTAACGTAAGCCTGCGATGAATGACTGTCAATCACCCTTTACGTTAACGTCAACTTGAGCGAGAGTAGGAGTCGTTCAAGATCGAAAACGGATTGTCTTTTGTGGGGCGAGCTTGCTCGCGAAGGCGGTGGTTCAGTCGCCATATTGGTTGAATGACACACTGCCTTCGCGAGCAAGCCCGCTCCCATCAAAAATAGAACTCCGGTAAACCCACTAATAAAGACAATAGGGGTCATCATGGATCAACCCAGTGCAAACCCGCAGCGCAGCTACACTCGCGGCTCCCAGGAGCAAGCTTTGCTGGCGATGACCATCGGTCAGCAGTTCGACCAGACTGTGGCGCAATACCCGGACGGCGAGGCGCTGGTGGTGCGTCATGAGCAGTCGCGCTATTCCTGGCGGCAACTGGGGGAGGCCGTGGATCTGCATGCCCGGGCCTTGCTCGCATTGGGATTGCAGACGGGTGACCGCCTCGGTATCTGGGCGCCGAATGGCGCGCAGTGGTGCATCACGCAAATCGCCACGGCAAAAATCGGTGTGATCCTGGTCAACATAAACCCGGCCTACCGCAGCTCCGAACTTGAATACGTATTGAAGCAATCCGGCTGCCAATGGCTGGTCTGCGCCGGGTCGTTCAAGTCCTCCAACTACCACGCCATGGTGCAGGGGCTGGCGCCGGAACTGGCCGAGCAATCCATCGGCCAGTTGCGCAGCGAGCGCCTGCCGGATTTGCGCGGAGTGATCAGTCTCGATGCGCAGCCGCCCTCAGGTTTTCTGCCGTGGTCGCAACTGGCCGATCTGGCAGCCAGTGTCCCCCTGGAGCAATTACGCGACCGCAGCAACAGCCTGCACTTGGATCAACCCATCAACATCCAGTACACCTCCGGCACCACCGGTTTTCCCAAGGGCGCGACCCTCAGTCACTACAACATCCTCAATAACGGTTACATGGTCGGCGAAAGTATTGGCCTGACGCCCCTTGATCGGCTGGTGATTCCGGTGCCGCTGTACCACTGTTTCGGCATGGTCATGGGCAACCTGGGCTGCATCACCCACGCCAGTACGATGATTTACCCCAGTGACGCCTTTGATCCGCTATTGACCCTGCAAACCGTCGCCGAAGAGAAAGCCACCGGGCTGTACGGCGTGCCAACCATGTTTATTGCCATGCTCGATCAACCGCAGCGCGCCGGGTTCGACCTGTCGAGCCTGCGCACCGGGATCATGGCTGGCGCCACGTGTCCGATTGAAATCATGCGTCGGGTGATCAACGAAATGCACATGAGCGAAGTGCAAATCGCTTATGGCATGACCGAAACCAGCCCGGTATCGCTGCAAACCGGTCCAGATGACGAACTGGAACTGCGCGTGACCACCGTCGGCCGCACCCAGCCGCAACTGGAAAGCAAGATCATCGATGAGGCTGGCAACCTCGTACCCCGAGGCACCATCGGCGAACTCTGCACTCGCGGTTACAGCGTAATGCTCGGTTACTGGGGCAACCCGCAAGCCACGGCCGAGGCCATCGATGACGCGGGCTGGATGCACACTGGCGATCTGGCGAGCATGAATGACGAGGGTTACGTGAACATCGCCGGGCGTAACAAGGACATGATCATCCGGGGTGGCGAAAACGTTTATCCGCGCGAGCTGGAAGAATTTTTCTTCACCCATCCAGCAGTGGCGGACGTGCAGGTAATCGGCATTCCCTGTTCGCGTTACGGGGAAGAGATCGTCGCCTGGATCAAATTCCATCCCGGTCACAGCGCTTCGCAGCTGGAACTGCAAACCTGGTGCAAGGAGCGCATCGCGCACTTCAAGACGCCGCGGCACTTCAAGTTCGTGGAGGAGTTTCCAATGACGGTGACCGGCAAGGTCCAGAAATTCAGGATGCGCGAGATCAGTATCGAGGAGTTGAGAGAAAAGCAGGCCTGAAAACATTCAACGGTGGGGGCAGGATTGCACGCGATAGTGCAGTGTCAGAAACATAGGTGTCGACGGAACCTGCGCCTTCGCGAGCAAGCCCGCTTCCACAAAAGGTCGGTTGTGAAACAAGAATGGCAGAAAGCACAAAGGGGAGCCGAGGCTCCCCTTTAATTTTGTCGTCGCGTGCTCTTTTTATTATTGAGGCTCGGTCTGTTGTTGTTTTTAGCAACCGTGGCCTTCTACCGCTTTTTTGGCGACCCCCATCCGGGGTCAAGAGCAAACGTATTTTTTTGAGCGCTGATTTGCTTTCTCGTTAAACGATCCAACCGATTCGGGAGCTACCTGAAGGTAGTTTTATTGTTCTCTGCCCGGTTGCGGGTCACTCCTGAGAGCACCCTGAAAAGCACACCTTCTCCAAAAAAATCTGTTAGCTGCGTCTCTGCCGTGTTGTTCTTGTTATGTCAGAGTCGGTACGTCTTATTTTTATTGGTTTGCTGCTTTTTATTCTTGTTATGCCATAGAGATAGCAGAACGCGTGCCAACTTTAAAAAAGCTATATAAATCAATAGCTTGGCGTTTCTCTTGTTTTTTTCGTTCTGTCAAAGCCAGACAATTTGTTTCCGTGTTACTCGTTTAAGCCCACATTGGCGACACCGCGGTAACACCGTCCCTCATTACTGTGCGCTACGTGCCTTGGCCACACGCGAACCGCTCGGGCGACCGAGCACCGCGCTGATCTGCTGGCCTGCGTCAATCAAGGCGTCCAGGTCGATACCGGTTTTGATCCCCAGGCCGTTGAGCAGGTACACCACGTCTTCGGTCGCCACGTTACCGCTCGCGCCTTTGGCGTAAGGGCAGCCGCCGAGTCCGGCGATAGAGCTGTCGAACACCGCAATGCCTTCGAGCAGACTGGCGTAGATGTTGGCCATGGCCTGGCCGTAAGTGTCGTGGAAGTGCCCGGCGAGTTTGTCCCGTGGCACTTGTGCCGACACCACGTCGAACAGACGCCGGGTCGCGCCAGCCGTGCCAGTGCCGATGGTGTCGCCCAGCGATACTTCATAGCAGCCCATGGCGTACAACTCCCGGGCAACCATGGCCACTTGCTCTGGCGCGACCGTGCCTTCATAAGGGCAGCCAAGCACGCAGGAAACGTAACCGCGCACGGTAACGCCGTGTTGTTTCGCCGCATCCATGATGGGGGCAAACCGCGCCAGGCTTTCACTGATCGAGCAATTGATGTTGCGCTGCGAGAACGCTTCGGACGCGGCGGCGAACACCGCGACTTCCTTGACCCCGGCCGCGATAGCGTCTTCGAAGCCGCGCTGGTTCGGCGCCAGTGCGCCGTAGGTCACGCCGGGTTTGCGCTGGATCTGCGCGAAGACTTCGGCAGAACCGGCCATCTGCGGGACCCATTTGGGCGAGACGAAACTGCCGACTTCTATATAGCCCAGACCTGCGGCGCTCAGGGCATCGACCAGTTGCACCTTGTCAGCGACGCTGATGGGCTGGGCTTCGTTCTGCAGGCCATCGCGAGGGCCGACTTCGATCAGGCGTACTTCGGAGGGGAGGGACATTGGGCGGACCTGTTCTTTTGAATTCGAGATGACCCCCTCGTGGGAGCGGGGAGATGTTGTGTTCAATTACTGCGCTATCTGCTGGCTCTTGAGTGTCAGCTCCAGTGCCTGTACGCAGCGTTCTTCGGCGGTATCGAGTTCCAGCTTCATCTGTTCGATGTCGAGCAACTGCTGCTCTAGCTGTTCGCGGCGTTCGCTGATTTTCGCCAACATGCTGTTGAGCTGTTTGGTGTTACCGCTGGACGGGTCGTAGAGCTCGATCAATTCGCGACATTCGGCCAGCGAGAAACCGATGCGCTTGCCGCGCAGGATCAGCTTCAGGCTGACTTTGTCGCGTGGCGAATAGATGCGTTCCTGGCCTCGGCGCTCGGGGCTGAGCAGGCCTTGCTCTTCATAAAAGCGGATCGCCCGTGTGGTGATGTCCAGTTCACGGGCGAGGTCGGAAATGCTGTAGGTCTGGCTGCTCATGAAAGCGCTCGGAAATAGGGGCTTGGCGCTAAGCTAATGGCTGCTTTACGTTTACGTCAAGCGACGCAATGCCTTACACCTTATCCAGTTTTTTCTCATGCGCCGTCACCTGCTGGCACAACTCGATCATCTGTTCGCGCATCCAGCGGTTGGCCGGGTCCTGATCGGTGCTTTCATGCCAATACAGGTGAGTCTCCACCGGCGGCACATCGTTGACCGGCAAATTAAACGCATGCAGTTCATGCCGACGGGCAAAACGCTCCGGCACGGTCATGACCATGTCGGTCTGCTGCATCACTTGGGATGCCATCAGGTAGTGCTGGGAGCGCAGGGCGATCTTGCGCTGAATGCCCATTTTGCCCAGGGCCAGATCGACATAACCCAAGCCGCTGCGACGGCTGGAAATGTGGATATGCGTCAGCGACAGATAGTCATCGAGGCTGAGTTTTTCCTTGCCAGCCATCGGGTGCCCCTTGCGCATCGCGCAGACGTAGCGGTCTTCCATCAGCTTGACGTGGCGCACCTGCGGGTCGGTGTTGAGTGGCGCATCGACGGCAAAATCCAGTCGCCCGGCCGCCAGTTCCTTGGTGGTTTCCCGGCGTTTGGACAGAAAACTTTCGATGATCACTGTCGGGGCCAGTCGGCGCAAACGCTGGAACAGCGGCGGCAGAATCACCGCTTCAGTGAGGTCGGTCATGCTGATGCGATAGGTCTTGGCCGCTTGCGCCGGGTTGAAAATACGGCTTTCCTGAACCGACACTCGCAACAGCGACAGCGCGTTGCGCACCGGGCCGATGATGTTCTGCGCCATCGGCGTCGGCACCATGCCCTGGGCCGTACGCACGAAGAGCGGGTCGTTGAAGGTCTCGCGCAACCGCGCCAATGCGTTGGACACCGCCGGCTGAGTGATGCCGACAATCTGCCCGGCGCGGGTCAGGTTGGCTTCGGTGTAGATCGCGTCAAAGACGATGAAAAGGTTGAGGTCGACCTTGCTCAGATTCATAACGCGGCTTCTCTTGTTTTAAGGGCAGGTGTTTTAGGGGCTGACGATCACTGGATCATATATCGGTGATGAATGTTTATACACGCCGAGAATAGGCTAGGTAAATTATCAACGCTGTTCTAGCATCGATTGCATGACCTGAACAACCTCTCGAAAAAGAAGGTACTGCCCATGGATTTCGCTTATTCGCCCAAGGTGCAAGAACTGCGTGAGCGCGTGACCGCGTTCATGGACACTTACGTTTACCCGGCCGAAGCCGTGTTTGAACGCCAGGTTGCCGAAGGCGACCGCTGGCAGCCGACCGCGATCATGGAAGAGCTCAAAGCCAAGGCCAAGTCTGAAGGATTGTGGAACCTGTTTCTGCCCGAGTCGGAACTCGGCGCCGGCCTGACCAACCTCGAATACGCACCGCTGGCGGAAATCATGGGCCGCTCCTTGCTGGGGCCAGAGCCGTTCAACTGCTCGGCGCCGGACACCGGCAACATGGAAGTGCTGGTGCGCTACGCCAACGAAGAACAGAAACAGCGCTGGCTCGAACCGCTGCTGCGCGGCGAGATCCGCTCGGCGTTCGCCATGACCGAGCCGGACGTTGCCTCGTCCGACGCCACCAACATGGCCGCCCGCGCTGTGCGTGATGGTGACGAGTGGGTGATCAACGGCAAGAAATGGTGGACCTCCGGCGCCTGCGACCCGCGTTGCAAAATCCTGATCTTCATGGGCCTGAGCAACCCTGATGCGCCGCGCCACGCCCAGCACTCGATGATCCTCGTGCCGGTCGATACCCCCGGAGTGAAAATCGTCCGTCCGCTGCCGGTGTTTGGCTACGACGATGCACCGCACGGTCACGCCGAAGTGTTGTTCGACAACGTGCGCGTGCCGTACGAAAACGTCCTGCTCGGTGAGGGACGCGGCTTCGAAATTGCTCAGGGCCGACTTGGCCCCGGCCGGATTCACCACTGCATGCGGTCGATCGGCATGGCTGAACGGGCGCTGGAGTTGATGTGCAAACGCTCGGTGAACCGCACGGCATTTGGCAAACCGCTGGCACGCCTGGGCGGTAACATCGACAAAATCGCCGACTCGCGAATGGAAATCGACATGGCCCGTTTGCTGACGTTGAAAGCGGCGTACATGATGGACACCGTGGGTAACAAAGTCGCCAAGAGCGAGATCGCGCAGATCAAAGTCGTCGCGCCGAACGTGGCATTGCGCGTGATTGACCGAGCGATTCAGATCCACGGCGGGGCCGGGGTGTCGAACGATTTCCCGCTGGCCTACATGTATGCCATGCAACGCACCCTGCGGCTGGCCGATGGCCCGGACGAAGTGCACCGTGCGGCGATCGGCAAGTTCGAGATCGGCAAATATGTGCCGAAGGAAATGCTGCGCAGCGAGCGCTGATCCCGCGCCGCGTTATCGTTCTTCGCGAGCTTGCTCGCGAAGACGTCAATGCAGGTGCCAATGAGCACTCAATACACCCAAACCTCCACTCGCCGATTCTTGATCCGGCCTTCATCGGCACTGTTGGTCGCCACCGGCATCAGCGCCCCAAAGCCACGAACCTCACGCAATACCACGCCGTTCTTGACCAATTCGCGCCGCACCGCCATCGCCCGCAATTTGGACAGCAGATCCGCGCGCGCCGGGTCATCCTTGGCATCACCAAACCCCACCAGTGTTACCGCGCGATCGGTCTTGTCGTGACCCTTTATATAGTCGAGCACCCGTGCCAGATCTTGCCGCGCCTTGTTATCCAGGCTGGCGCTACCTTCTTCAAAACGGAAGTTCACGGTCAGACGTTGGGCGTGGCGGCTCAGGGATTGATAGCCCTCGGGCATCAGCGAGTTGGGAGTGACGCTCATCGCCCGCACGGTCTGACTGATAAAGCCGTTGGCGGCGACAATCGTCTGGCCCTGAGGGCTTTGCGCAAATGCCACCAACGCTCTCGCCCACAGGTTTTTGCTGTCTGGCGGCAGATAGAAGAACAGCCGTCGGGACAGCGGATAGTCTTCGGTGGCAATCAGATTGTTAAGCGCCAGCATCGATTGCGAAGCGCCATCAGCGATTGCCACGGCTTTTGCCTGACGCACATAAGGCAGGCCAATGAAGCCAATGCCTTGCGGGTCACTGCTCACGGCGTCGGATAACTGCTCGCTGGATTCGAACCTTTTCGCCTCAATGCTCAGATTTTTCCCACGAGGGCTGAGGACCAGTTCCTTAAACGTGTCGTACGTGCCGGACTGATCATCCCGCGCATATAAATGAATCGGGCCGTCACGACCGCCGAGGTCTTTCCAGGTTTTCACCTCGCCACTGAAGATGCGCGCCAGTTGTTCGGTGTCCAGTTGCTGCAGCGGGTTGTCGGGGTGAAGGATGATCGCCACACCATCGATGGCAATGACTTGCTCGGCAGCGGGATTTTTCAGGTCGCCCAGCGATTGCAGGCTGAGCAACTCGCTGTCCTTGATCTCGCGGGAGGAGGCCGCCAGATCGGCGCTGGCGTTCTTCAACGCGGCGAAACCGGTACTGGAACCGTGGGCGGCGACTTCCACCACGACGCGTTTACCTTGGGCGGTCAGGCCGACGATGCGTTGTTCGTTGGCGGTATCCGGGGGCTCGCGGTGGATTTTCAGCAGGCCTTGTTCCTGCAAGAGACCTTCGACCAGCGCCGGGCCGAGTTCAGCGCCGATGGTGTTGGAGCCTTGAATGCGCAACGCCGGGCCGTTTTCGGGTATCGGCAGGGCAGCGGCAGAGACCGTCAGCCCTGCACTCAATAGAAAAACGAACAGAACACGCAGGATCATGCCGGCACCGAATCAAGCCAAGGGGATTGCCGGGGAGATTAAGTCAGTCGCATGACCAAAAGATTACAGCGCCTCAGCCCGGGCGCGGGCGTGCTCGCGGATGGCGGCGTATCAGCTGGATTGTCGTCAACGGATACACCGAATTCGCGAGCATGCCCGCACACAGGGGAATGTGTGATGTCCGGGATCAGCTCAATTCAAGCCAGATCGGCGCATGATCCGACGGTTTTTCCATGCCGCGCAATTCATAGTCCACGCCCGCCGCTTTCACCCGTGGCAGCAGGCCGTTGGAGGCCAGGATCACGTCAATGCGCAGGCCACGCTTGGGTTCGTCTTCAAAACCACGGCTGCGGTAGTCGAACCAGCTGAACATGTCGGTCACGTCCGGGTTCAGGTGGCGATAGCTGTCGGTCAGGCCCCAGTTTTTCAGGCGTGCCATCCATTCGCGTTCTTCCGGCAGGAAGCTGCATTTGCCGGTTTTTAGCCAGCGCTTCATGTTGTCCGGGCCGATGCCGATGTCGCAATCTTCTGGGGAAATGTTCACATCGCCCATCACCACCAGCGGCTGTTCGTTGTGGAACTGGCTTTCCAGCAGTGCTTGCAGATCGCTGTAAAAACGCTGCTTGGCCGGGAATTTGGTGGGATGGTCGCGGCTTTCACCCTGAGGGAAGTAGCCGTTCATGATCGTCACCGGCACGCCGTTGGCGTCGGCGAAGGTGCCCCAGATGAAACGGCGCTGAGCGTCTTCTTCATCGGTGGCGAAACCTTTATGGATGGCAATCGGTTCCTGGCGCGAGAGCAGGGCGACGCCGTAATGGCCTTTCTGGCCATGGTAAGAGACGTGGTAGCCCAGGGCGCGCACGTCTTCCAATGGAAACTGGTCGTCGTGGACTTTGGTTTCCTGCAGGCCGATCACGTCCGGCTGATGTTTTTCGATCAGCGCTGCCAGCTGATGCGGACGGGCGCGCAGTCCGTTGATGTTGAAGGAAACAATCTTCATGGTCGGCAGTCCTAGCAAAAGGGCGATGCTAGCTGACATGTGGGATGGGGGCCAGTGTGGGGTGGGAGAAATCATTCTGGTCTGTGGGATGTGTGTTGCCTGGGCGTGCTCGCGAAGAGGCCCGCCCAGTCGATGAAGATCCCGAGTTGGTCTATACCTGAGGGGAACTGCGCCAACACCAAAAGGTTCGTACCAACAAGAGCGCAGCCATTTGAGCTGCGCCCCGGGGAGAATCACCGTCATGCCTGAAACCCAGACCGCCATCGCCGACATCCACATGCTCGACCGCGGTTATTCGCGCGAAGCCCGATCACTGCTGTATCAGGCCTATCGCCACGAGCCGACCTTCGGCTACCTGTTCGAAGCCGAGCGTCCCGGCTATGAGCAGCGGGTGCGCGCGACGGTGAGGGAACTGGTCAAGCAACACTTCCTGCAGGATCTGCCGGCCATTGGCCTGTTGGTCAACGACCGCTTGATCGGCATCGCCCTGATCGCGCCGCCGCAACGTCGCTTGGGCATCACCGACAGTTGGGCGTGGCGCCTGCGCATGGTGCTCAGCACCGGTTTGCGTTGCACTCGGCGCTATCTGGAATATCACGATGCCGTGTCCGCGTGCGTGCCCGGCGATTCGGTGCACATGCTGCCGCTGCTGGGGGTTCATCCGCAGTTCCAGGGCAAACACTTCGGCGAACAATTGCTGACGGCTGTGCACAACTGGTGCGCGGTGGACGAAACCTCCCAAGGCGTGGTGCTCGACACCGGCAATCCGCGATACCTGGACTTCTATAAACGTCAGGGTTATCAGGAAATTGGCGAAGTTGCCGTCGGTCCGGTGCGCGAACATGTTTTTTTCCACGCCAATCCGCAGCTGTTACAAACTGCAACAGCATAACAATCGAACTTCTTGGGAAATTTCCTGTTCTATCACGCTCCCAAGCCCGTGATAGCATCCGCGCCTATGAAGTTTCCAGGAAGATTTACCAGTGGCGTGCTCGTGCTGTTAACCAGCTGCGCGGCGCTGGCGCAAAGTGAATTGGATGTGCGGATCAAACCGTCCAACGATGAACTCAAAGCCAATATAGAAGGGTATATCGGCGGCTTGGGCGACCGTGACGAAGAAGCCTTGCAGCGCTTCAGTCGCGGCGCCGAAGAGCAGGCGCGCAAGGCCGCTCAGGCATTGGGTTATTACCAGCCGCAGATTGAAAGTAAGGTCAAGGGCGGGGCCAAACCGCGCCTGGTGCTGAACATCGATCCCGGTGAGCCGATTCGCCTGCGCAATGTCACCATTCGCGTCGACGGCCCCGCAGCCGCTCTCAAATCCTTTCGTGTGCCGAAAAGCGACGTGCTCAAGCCCGGTGCGGTACTCAATCATGGCCGTTACGAAGACGCCAAACGGCTGATCCAGAATCAGGCCTCGCGCTTCGGTTTTTTCAGCGGCCACTTCACCCGTCAAAGACTCTTGGTGGATCCCCGCGCCGGGATTGCCGACGTCGAATTGATCTACGAAAGCGGCCCGCGTTATGCGCTGGGCACCGTCAGTTTCGAGGGCGACACGCCGTTCGACGAAGACCTGCTGCAACGCATGGTGCCGTTCAAGGAAGGTGAACCGTACGATTCCGAGTTGATCGCCGAATTGAACCGCAATCTGCAATCAAGTGGCTATTTCGAAGGCGTGCGCGTCGATGCCGCCCCGACTGCTGCGAAAAACGACGTGATCCCGGTGGACGTCAAACTCGACACCCGCAAGCCGCGCACCATGGGCCTGGGCCTCGGTTACTCCACCGACGTCGGGCCGCGAATCAAGGCCAACTGGACGCGCCACTGGGTCAATCCGCAGGGCGACAGCTACGGCTGGGAAGCCGAGCTCTCGGCGCCGCGGCAAAACGTCGGGCTGTTCTATGACATTCCACTCGACCCGCCGCTGACCGACAAACTGCGTTGGGCCGGCGGTTATCAGTTTGAAGACATTGATGGCTCCGACACGTCGAGCAAGCTGTTGACCTTCGGCCCGGAATGGCACAGCAAGTTGCCCAGCGGCTGGCAACGGGTGATCTCGCTGAAATGGCAGCGCGAAGAATACGAACTCGGTGATGACTCCGGCCTGAGTACCCTGCTGATGCCTGGCATCAGCTATTCGTACCTCAAAAGCGACAACCGCATCGACCCGCACAACGGTTATCGCCTGGCCTTTGAAAGCAAAGTGGCGAAAGAGGGCGTCGGCTCCGACAACAATCTTCTGTATGGCACCGCGTTGGTCAAAGGCTTGACCACGGTGTTCGACAAGCATCGCTTCCTTGGTCGCGTGCAGGTCGGCGGCAGCGCCACCAATGGCTATAACTCGGTGCCGCCGTCGCTGCGTTTCTTTGCCGGTGGTGATCAAAGTGTGCGCGGTTACGACTACCAGAGCCTGTCGCCGGAAAACTCCAAGGGTGACCGCATCGGTGGCCGCTACATGGTCGCCGGCAGCGTGGAGTATCAATATTCGGTCGCCGAAAAATGGCGCGTCGCGACGTTCGTCGATCAGGGCAACTCTTTCAACAAACTCGAACTGCCGAACCTCAAGACCGGGGTTGGCATCGGTGTGCGCTGGGTTTCACCGGTGGGGCCGATCCGCCTCGACCTGGCCCACGCGCTGGACGACGATGGCGGCTTCCGGCTGCACTTTTCCATGGGGCCTGAGCTGTGAAGCGTGGTTTGAAAATAACGGCGCTGGCCCTGTTGGCGCTGGTGATGTTGATTGTTTTGAGCATCGCTGCGGTGTTGGGTACGCAGGCTGGCAGCCGTTGGGCGCTGAGTCGGGTGCCGGGCTTGAGCGTGGAGAATTTCCAGGGTCGCCTCGGCGGACAATGGAGCGCCGACCATCTGGTGTGGCAGCAGGACAGCAGTCGTGTCGAGCTGGACAAACCGATCTTCGCCTGGTCACCGCTGTGCCTGACCCGCATGACGTTGTGCATCGAACAGCTCAAGGCTGATCAGGTCATCCTTCAATTCCCGCCGAGCGAAGAGACCACCGAAAGCGGCCCGATCAAACTGCCGGATCTGCAATTGCCGGTGGCTATCGAGTTGGGCGACGTCGAGGTTGGCAGTTTGCTGTTCAACGGCAGCGAGCAACTCAAAGGCCTGAAACTGGCAGCGCACTGGACGGCCAAGGGCCTGCAGATCGACAGCGTGAAATTGCAGCGCGACGACCTCAGCCTGAACCTGTCGGGCCTGTTGCAGCCGACCGCCGACTGGCCGCTGAACATCGCCGGTGATCTGACTTTACCTTCGCCGAGTAGCGATCCCTGGACACTGGCGTTGAAAGTCGACGGCGATTTGCTCAAGACCCTCAACCTGCACGCCGACAGCCGTGGCTACCTCGATGGCCAGTTGAGTGGTGAGCTGCAACCGCTGGCAGATAATCTGCCGGCCACAGTGCGCATCACCAGCGAGGCGTTCAAACCGAGCGCCGACCTGCCAGACACCCTGCAACTCAATCAACTGCTGCTGACCGGTGAAGGCAACCTGAAAGACGGTTACCAGTTGCTCGGTCACGCGACGCTGCCTGCCGAACAAGGCCCGGTGGCACTGTTACTCAAAGGCAAGGTCGACGCCAGCGGCGCGCAAATCGCCGGCCTTGACCTGAGCGCCAATGACAAGCAAAGCCTCAAGCTGACCGGCAGTGTTGACTGGAGCAAAGGCATCACCGCTCAGGCCAACATCAATTGGCAGGACTTTCCGTGGCATCGGCTTTATCCGGTGATCGACGAGCCAGAAGTCGCTTTGCGCACCTTCAATGGCGAAGTCTCCTACACCGACGGTCAATACATCGGTAATTTCGCCGCCGCGCTGGATGGCCCGGCGGGGGCGTTCAGCCTGAGCAGTCCGTTCAGCGGCAGCCTCAAACAGATCGCCCTCCCGCAATTCAAAATGGAAGCGGGGCAGGGCAAGGCCGAAGGTCATGTCAACGTGCAGTTCGCCGATGGCATTGCCTGGGACACCGCGCTAGACCTGTCGGCGTTGAACCCGGCGTACTGGGTCGCGGAACTGCCGGGCACCTTGGCAGGGCCGCTGAACAGCAAAGGTGAATTGAAGAACGAACGCCTGAGCCTGACCGCCGACCTCGATCTCAAAGGCAAACTGCGTGGCCAACCGGCCGTGCTGCAAGCCAAGGCTGACGGTGCTGGCGAACAGTGGACCCTCAATGCCCTGCACATCCGTCTCGGCGACAACAGCATCAACGGCAAGGGCAGCCTGCAAGAGAAACTCACCGGGCAGATCGACATCAAGCTGACGCGCTTGGCCCAGCTCTGGCCGCAACTGCGCGGGCAGGTCAACGGTCAGGTCAACGTCGCCGGCACCTTGAAAGCGCCGCAAGGCAAACTCGGCCTGCAAGGTTCGCAACTGGCCTTCCAGGACAATCGCCTGCAAAGCCTCAACCTCGACGCCACGCTCGACAGTGCACAGCGGGCGAAAATCGATCTGAAGGGCAGCGGCATTCAGGCCGGCGATACCAATCTGGGCGTGTTGACCGCCAGCGCTCAGGGCGACATCAAGAACCAGAAACTCAGCCTCGACCTGCTCGGACCGAAGCTGAAGCTGGCCTTGGGCCTGGACGGCAATCTGGACAAGGGTAACTGGCGTGGACGCCTGGCCAGCGGTGACATTCAGGCCGGTGGCCAGGATTGGAAGCTGCAAACCCCAGCCAGGCTGGAACGATTGGCCGACGGCAAAATCAATTTTGGCGCGCATTGCTGGGTGTCCGGCAGCGCCAGCCTGTGCGGTGAGGATCAACGGCTGATGCCCGATCCGAAGCTGCGCTACCACCTCAAGCAGTTCCCGATTGAAAGCCTGGCGCAGTGGTTGCCCAAGGACTTCGCGTGGCAGGGCAAGCTCAACGCCGATCTAAAACTGGACCTGCCGGCCAGCGGCCCGAACGGTGTGATCAGCGTCGATGCCAGCGGCGGCACCTTGCGCGTGCGTGAAAAGGATCAGTGGCTGGATTTCCCTTACCAGACCCTCAAGCTCACCAGCAAACTCACACCGAAGCGCATTGACACCGACCTCAACTTCGTCGGCGGCAAACTTGGTGAATTGGGTGTGCAGGCGCAGCTCAATCCCTTGCCGAAGAACAAACCCCTGAGCGGTACCTTCCGTCTCACCGGGCTGGATCTGTCGGTGGCGCGGCCGTTTGTACCCATGGTCGAGAAACTCACCGGCCACCTCAACGGCAGCGGCACGATATCCGGTGGGCTGCTGGCGCCGCTGGTCAACGGCACGGTAAAGCTCAGTGAGGGCGAAGTGTCCGGTGCCGAATTGCCGATGGAACTCAAGGATCTGCAACTGCAAGCGGTCATCGCCGGGGAATCGATACGCCTGGACGGCGGCTGGAAAAGCGGCAAGTCCGGGCAGGGCAGTCTCAATGGCAACGTTGCCTGGGGCCAGGCACTCATGGTCGATCTGGCGCTCAAGGGTATGCAGTTACCCGTTAACGTCGAACCGTACGCCAAGCTCGAAGTGGCGCCGGACCTGAAGATTTCCATGGCGGGCGACGAGCTGAAGATTGCCGGCAAGGTGCTGGTGCCCAAAGGCGAAATCACCGTGCGTGAATTGCCGCCATCGACGGTAAAAGTCTCTGATGACACGATCATCGTCGGCGCGCAGACCGAAGAGGGCAAACCGCCGATGGCCATGAAAATGGACATTGACGTGGTGGTCGGTGACGACAGACTCAGCTTCGCCGGGTTCGGCCTCACGGCCAACCTGAAAGGGCGTGTGCACATCGACGACAACATGGACACGCGTGGCGAGTTGTGGCTCAACGATGGCAGATACCGCGCCTATGGGCAGCGGTTGACGGTGCGGCGTGCGCGTCTGTTGTTTGCAGGTCCCATCGATCAGCCGTATCTGGACATCGAAGCGATTCGCCAGACTGACGACGTGATCGCCGGTATTCGCCTGAGCGGCAGTGCTGAGCAACCGACCACGCAGATCTTCTCGGAACCGGCGATGAGCCAGGAGCAGGCGCTGTCCTATCTGGTCCTGGGGCGTCCGCTGAGCACCAGCGGTGAGGACAACAACATGCTCGCGCAAGCGGCGTTGGGCCTTGGCTTGATGGGCAGTTCCGGGGTGACCAGCAGTCTGGCCAAAGACCTGGGGATTCAGGACTTCCAGCTCGACACCCAGGGCAGCGGCACCACCACCAGTGTGGTGGCCAGCGGCAACATCTCCGAGAAGCTCAGTTTGCGCTACGGCGTTGGCGTGTTTGAACCGGCCAGCACCATTGCCTTGCGCTACAAGTTGAGCAAGAAGGTTTATGTCGAAGCCGCCAGCGGTGTCGCCAGTTCGCTGGATATCTTCTACAAGCGCGATTTCTAGCTCGCGTTGCCCATAGCCGGGTCGCGACACTGCGATCCGGCTTTTCCAGAATGAATTAGACTCACCGCAACTCGAACGCTTTGCGGTATAAGGCTGCCCGAAGATAACAGGGGTGCATATGGTTCGCTTGAGTAGGGTCTTGCTCGGTAGCGATTTTGTCCGCAAGCGTTGGTCTGCGCTGGCGCTGACGGGCATTGTCTGGGGGGCTGCCGGTGTGGCCATCTTCATTGATGCGCTGGACGGCGTTCTGTATTTCCCGTTGCATCTCTTCGGCTATCTGTTGTTGCTCGAAGCCCTGATCATTCTGTTTGTGCCGGCACCTCGAACCGGGACCGCAGCCGCTTTGCGCAAGGCGCGAGGTCTGGCGTTTCTGGTGTTGGGGTTGCTGATCGTCGACAGACAACACGCCGCTGGCCTGATTCTGGCGGTGCTGTTTGGTGTGGCGTTTTTGCTCGACGGGGGCTTTCGGCTGGCAGCGGCGTTGGTGGTGCGTTTTGTCGGTTGGCAAGTGTCCCTGCTGACGGGGTTGTTCGAAATCGGCTTTGGCCTGTTCATCCTTGAACCGTATCCGACGCTCTATAAGGGCACGGTACCGTTCTGCATCGGCATGAGCGTTTTTCTCTCGGGCTGCGCGCTCTTGCGGCAGGCGTTGCGCTTTAAAAACTGGCAGTCGCCGGTCAGCCCTGCTTCGGTCAGTGCGCCGGCATGCAGCGCCGCGCTGGTGATCCACGTCTGGACACCCAGCGGCACCGTTGATGACACCCTGGTGCGCAACCGGCTGCTCAACCGCTATATCGCAGCGGTCGACATCAACGGCGTGATCTCCGCCGGCCACGCGGCATTGGAATGTGGCCCGGATATCTACATCAGCCATTACCCGCAGGACGACATTGATCGTTCAGCGGGGGATTTCGTGCGCTTGCTTCGGGCGACGCCGAACAATGATGTCGCCGGCAGGTTTCTGCCGGACTATGCGAGCGAGGTGGCTGACTGGTGCCCATCTTCGGTTCAGGTCAGTTTTGCCCACTATGATGCCCGACGGCTGAATGCGTTCTGGGCGCAATATCGGCAGAACGGCACTTATAACCTCACCAGCCGTAATTGCTCCAGTGCCGTTGCCCACAGTCTCGAAGCGGCCCTTGAAGGGGCGATGAATCGGGGGCATTCAAGCATGCTCGATTTTGTCCGAGTCATCATCAGCCCCGAGTTCTGGGTGGCGGCTCAAGTGCGCAAGCGTGCCGAGGTGATGGCCTGGACCCCCGGGCTGGTGCTCGATTATGCGCGGGCATTGCATGCCGCCATCGAGCCGGCGCCACCGGGCTGGCACAGCATTTACGCGGTGACCAAGCGTGCTTGTGGCTATGCGCTGACGGCCTTGCGGGGGCGCGAGGTGCATCCGGTGCAACCGCCAGCGCCTGCCCATCCTTCCGACGAGTCCTGATCGGCCTCCCTATAAGCCGGATTTCTGGATCGCTTTCATTTCTCAAAACGAGTCGCTGCCTTCGCGGGCAAGCCCGCTCCCACACTGGATCTGCGTTCGACGCGAAATCCTCTTTGGGCGCGACTTTGCTCGCGAAGGCGCGCAAAACCCCAGTCCACTGGTCAACTAATTACAAAGCAACCTAACTATTACGTTGACATTCGCTGCCTAGGCAGTAACATCTCGACATACATTCACTGCCTAGGCAGTTATTAGGTGAACACATGAAGCATTTCACCCCGGACGAATTCAAACACTGCCACCTCGGCCTGTTGCTTGGCCGTGCTGCGCTGCTCAAAGACCGGATCATCGACACCCACATGGAACCCCACGGCATTACCGCCGCGCAGTTCAAGGTGTTGATCATCATGGCCCAATTTGGCGTCGACACCCCGGCCGAGCTCTGCCGGCATCTGTCGCTGGACAGCGGTTCGATGACGCGCATGCTCGATCGTCTGGAGCAGAAAGGCTTCCTGGCCCGCCAACGCAGCGAAGGTGATCGCCGTCAGGTGCAACTCAAACTCACCGAGCAAGGCCAGCAATTGGCCGATCGCCTGCCGCACATCGGCGCCGATGCGATGAATGAACTGGCAGGCGCCGTCACTCCGGACGAGTTGAAAACCCTGGAATACATCCTCAAGAAAATTCTGCTGGCAGCCGGTGACCCGATCACCCTCCAGCGGTTAGGTGAACACAATGAGCGGTAAAACCCTACGCAGCAGCCTGACGCTGGTGCTGTCGGCGATGATCCTCGCCGGCTGCGCCAACTACAGCGGCCTCGACACTCAGGGCAAACGCCTTGATGCGAAAAGCCTCAATGCCAGCCAGTCCCTCAGCGGCGTGACCCTGTCGCCGGCCGCCTGGCCGAAAAGCGACTGGTGGACCAGCCTTGGCGATCCGCAACTCGATGGCCTGATCCGCGAAGCGCTGCACGACAGCCCGGACATGCAGATCGCCGAAGCCCGTGCCCATCAGGCCAGCGCCGCCGCGTATGCCGCCGATGCCGCGCGCTATCCGACGCTGGACGCCAGCGCCGGCATCAGCCGTTCGCGCCTGGCCAAGGATCAGGATCCGCTGGGGCAGGGTGGGGCTTATTCGACGGTGCGCAACGTCAGCGCCGGCTTCAATTACAACTTCGACCTGTGGGGCGGTCAGCGTGACGCCTGGGAAGCCGCACTCGGTCAGGCCCGCGCCGCCGAAGTCGACCGTCAGGCTGCGCAGTTGACCCTCGCCGCCGACGTGGCCCGGGCCTACAGCGATCTCGGTCAGGCACACATCGTCTATGACCTGGCCAGCGAAGACCTCAAGCGCACCCAACAAATGCTTGACCTGAGCCAGCGTCGCCTGAGTTCCGGGATCGATAGCCAATACCAGTTCCAGCAAACCCAAAGCCTGGAAGCCAGTTCCGAAGCCAGCCTGATCGATGCGGAAAAACGCCTGAACAGCGCGAAAATCACGTTGGCGGTTTTGCTCGGCAAAGGCCCGGATCGCGGCAATGAAATCGCCCGCCCGAACGTCCTGCAAGCGAGCGCCGTGGCTGTGCCTTCGGTGCTGCCGGCGGAACTGCTCGGTCGTCGCCCGGATCTGGTCGCTGCGCGCTGGCGTGTAGAAGCGGCGAGCAAGGACATCGACTCGGCGAAAACCCGGTTCTATCCCAACCTCAACCTGACGGCCTCGGCCGGTGCCGAGTCCCTGTTGGGTGACGCGATGTTCGGTTCGGCCAGTCGCTTCTTCAGCATTGCGCCGACTGTCTCGGTGCCGATCTTCGATGGCGGGCGACTGCGCGCCAACCTCGATGCGCGTGACGCCGATTACGACCTGGCGGTGGCGCAGTACAACAAAAGCCTGGTCAAAGCACTGGGCGATGTCAGCGACACGATCAACCAGTTGCGTGACATCGGCCGGCAGATCGGTGCGCAGCAACACGCCACCGACATCGCCCGGGATTCTTACAACACCGTGGTCCAGCGTTACGGTTCCGGCATCGGCAACTACCTGGACGTGCTCAGCATCGAGCAGCAATTGCTCCAGGCCCAGCGTCAGTTGGCCAACCTCAATGCCGAGCAGATCGATCTGTCGATTCAACTGATGCAAGCGCTGGGCGGCGGCTTCCAGAGTGAAAACATGACCGCAGCCAACGCCACCCCAGCCACGCCGTACAACTAATTCAAGGTATTTGTCATGGCCACTGCCCAAAACACCCAAGCTCAAGACAACACCCCGGACACCGGCAATCCACGCAAGCGCAAAGTCATGCTGCTGGTGCTGGCTGTTATCGTCCTTGTCGCCTGTGGCGGCGTCTGGGCGTATCACGAATTCATCGGGCGCTTTAACGAAAGCACCGACGACGCCTACGTCAACGGCAACGTCGTTGAAATCACGCCGCTGGTCACCGGCACCGTGGTCAGCATTGGCGCCGATGATGGCGACCTGGTCCACGAAGGCCAGGTGCTGATCAACTTCGACCCGAACGACGCCGAAGTCGGCCTGCAAAGTGCTCAGGCCAATCTGGCCCGCACCGTGCGTCAGGTGCGCGGCTTGTACAGCAACGTCGATGGCATGAAAGCCCAGGTCAACGCGCAACAGGCCGAAGTGCAAAAGGCTCAGGACAACTACAACCGCCGGAAAAATCTCGCCGCTGGCGGGGCGATTTCCAAAGAAGAACTGTCCCACGCCCGCGACGATCTGACCTCGGCGCAAAACGCCCTGGCCAATGCCAAACAGCAACTCAAAACCACCAGCGCGCTGGTCGATGACACCGTGGTGTCGTCGCACCCGGACGTGATGGCCGCTGCCGCGCAACTGCGTCAGGCCTACCTGACCAACGCCCGCAGCACGTTGATCGCGCCGGTCACCGGTTACGTTGCCAAGCGCACCGTGCAACTCGGCCAACGCGTGCAACCGGGCACCGCACTGATGGCGGTGATTCCACTGGATCAACTGTGGATCGACGCCAACTTCAAGGAAACCCAACTGAGCGGCATGCGCATCGGTCAGCCCGTGGATATCGAATCCGACATCTACGGCAGTGACGTGAAATACAGCGGCACCGTCGACAGCCTCGGCGCCGGTACCGGTAGCGCGTTTGCTCTGCTGCCGGCGCAGAACGCGACCGGTAACTGGATCAAGATTGTTCAGCGTGTGCCGGTGCGCATTCACATCAACGCCGAAGAGTTGGCCAAGCACCCGCTGCGCGTCGGTCTGTCGACCTCTGTCGAGGTCAATCTGCATGACCAGAGCGGCCCGGTACTGGCTCAACAATCGCCGCAAAAAGCGTCTTTCAGCACCAACGTCTACGACCGTCAACTGGCCGAAGCCGACGCAATGATCGCGCAACTGATCCACGACAACAGCGCCGCGGTCAGCAAAACCGCGCAACGCTGATCCACCACTGACCCTGTGGGAGCGGGCTTGCTCGCGAAAGCGGTGTGCCATTCAAGATTGATTTGTCTGACAGGCCGCCTTCGCGAGCACGCCCGCTCCCACAAGGGCGGGTGTAACGCTATTGAGGTTTCAAAGGATTCGCGATGAGCAATAACGCCTCTTTTACGCCGCCCAGCCTGTTGCTCAGCACCATCGGCCTGTCGCTGGCGACTTTCATGCAAGTGCTCGATACCACCATCGCCAACGTGGCGTTGCCGACGATTTCCGGCAACCTGGGGGTGAGTTCGGAGCAGGGCACCTGGGTGATCACCTCGTTTGCCGTGAGCAACGCCATTGCGCTGCCGCTGACCGGATGGTTGAGCCGGCGTTTCGGCGAGGTGACGCTGTTTCTCTGGGCGACCCTTCTGTTTGTGCTGGCTTCGTTTCTCTGCGGTATTTCCACGTCGATGCCCGAACTGATCGGCTTTCGCGTGTTGCAGGGGCTAGTCGCCGGGCCGCTGTATCCGATGACGCAAACCCTGTTGATCGCCGTGTATCCCCCCGCCAGGCGAGGCATGGCATTGGCATTATTGGCAATGGTCACGGTGGTTGCACCGATCGCAGGGCCGATTCTCGGTGGCTGGATCACCGACAGCTACAGTTGGCCGTGGATCTTCTTCATCAACGTGCCGATCGGGATTTTTGCGGTGATGGTCGTGCGTTCGCAATTGGCCAAGCGTCCGGTGGAAACCAGCCGTCAGCCGATGGACTACGTCGGGCTGATCTCGCTGATCATCGGGGTCGGCGCGTTGCAGGTGATCCTCGACAAGGGCAATGACCTGGACTGGTTCGAATCGAACTTCATCATTATTGGTGCGGCGATTTCAGTGATCGCGCTGGCGGTGTTCGTCATCTGGGAAATGACCGACCAGCATCCGGTGGTCAATCTGCGGCTGTTTGCCCACCGCAACTTTCGCATCGGCACACTGGTGCTGGTACTGGGTTACGCCGGGTTCTTCGGCATCAACCTGATCCTGCCGCAATGGTTGCAGACCCAGATGGGTTACACCGCGACCTGGGCAGGGCTGGCCGTGGCGCCGATCGGGATTCTGCCGGTGCTGCTGTCGCCGTTTGTCGGCAAATACGCACACAAGTTCGACCTGCGTTTACTGGCCGGGCTGGCATTTCTGGCGATTGGCCTGAGCTGCTTCATGCGCGCCGGGTTTACCAACGAGGTGGACTTCCAGCACATCGCTCTGGTGCAACTGTTCATGGGCATTGGCGTGGCGCTGTTCTTCATGCCGACCTTGAGCATTCTGATGTCGGACTTGCCGCCGAGCCAGATCGCCGACGGCGCGGGCCTTGCGACATTCCTGCGAACGTTGGGCGGTAGCTTCGCGGCGTCGCTGACCACCTGGATCTGGATTCGCCGGGCCGATCAACACCATGCCTATATGAGTGAAAGCATCAGCACCTATGAGCCCGCGACGCGGGAGGCGTTGAATCAATTGGGCGGGGCGAGTGCTCCGGCGTATGCGCAACTCGACCATGTGCTGACCAGCCAGGCGTACATGCTCTCCACCGTGGATTACTTCACGCTGCTGGGCTGGGGGTTCATGGGGTTGATTCTGATTGTGTGGCTGGCGAAGCCGCCGTTTGCGGCGAAGGCGGGGCCTGCTGCCAGCGGGCACTAAGTAGAACGCGGTCAAAAATGTGGGAGCGGGCAGGGCTGGCGGCGGCGCAAAATCAAACGGCGCCAGCGCATACCCATTCTCATCCACCTGTAACGCCCAACCCTGACGGTCCCAGTCCCCCAGCACAATCCGCTTCGCCGCCTGCTCGGCGAGCTGCAGCTTATGAATCGCCGGCCGATGGGTGTGCCCGTGAATCAGGGTCTTCACGCCAAACGCCTGCATGATCCGCGGAATCTCTTGCGGCGTGACATCGACAATGTCGTTGGCCTTCATCCGCGTCTGCGCCCGGCTTTCGCTTCGCAGTTTGCGCGCCAGTTTGTGGCGTGTGCTCAGCGGCAGATGGCGCAAGATGAACAGGGTGATCGGATTACGCAGGTAGCGGCGCAGCTTCATGTAGCTGACGTCGCGGGTGCAAAGACTGTCGCCGTGCATCAACAGCACCGGCTCACCGTAAAATTGCACGACACTCGGGTCCTTCAACAGCGTGCAGCCGGCCTGTTTACAGAAGGCCTTGCCGAGCAGGAAGTCGCGATTGCCGTGCATCAGAAAAATGGCCGTGCCGCTGTCGCTCAATTGGCGCAGGGCCTGGCAGATGGAACGCTGGAAGGGCGTCATGGCATCGTCGCCAATCCACGCCTCGAAGAAGTCGCCCAGAATGTACAACGCACTCGCCGAGCGGGCGCGTCCGGCGAGCAAACTCAGAAACGCCCGGGTAATGTCCGGGCGCTCCTCTTCCAGATGCAAGTCTGAAATCAGCAGTATCACGCTTCGATGATCTCGGCTTTCTCGATGATCACGTCGTCTGCTGGTACGTCCTGGTGGCCTGCCTTGGACGTGGTGGAAACGCCTTCGATCTTGTCGACAACGTCGAAGCCCGCAACCACTTTACCGAATACCGCGTAACCCCAACCCTGAGCGGTCTTGGCGGTGTGGTTGAGGAAGCCGTTGTCGGTGGCGTTGATGAAGAACTGGGCCGATGCCGAATGCGGGTCCATGGTGCGAGCCATGGCCAGGGTGTACTTCTCGTTCTTCAGACCGTTGTCAGCTTCGTTCTGAATGCTTGGGCTCTTGTCTTTCTTTTCCTTCATGCCAGGCTCGAAACCGCCGCCCTGGATCATGAAACCTTTGATCACACGGTGGAACACGACGTTCTCGTAGTGACCTTTTTTAACGTATTCGATGAAGTTGGCCGCGGTGATCGGGGCTTTTTCTTCGTTCAACTCGATGACGATGTCACCGAAATTAGTGGTCAGTTTTACTTGAGTCATGATCGCTACTCTTTATAAGGAATTCGTGGGTATGGGCCATTTGCACCCTTTACCGGTTCAGCCCTTGAAGGCCGAGGTGCGCAGTTTAGCGTGACAGGCGTGAATTTCGAGGCAGTTTTTCATTTCCGTGCGATTAAATGCACGCCTTTATAGGGCCTGCTCTGTCAGCCCCTTGACAGCATCGGCTATGATAGCGGCTTTGTTTTGTCTGGCCCCCTCTGCGGCCGCGCACCTGTAAGTCAAGGATCCTATGAGCAAGCCCACTGTCGACCCTACCTCGAATGCCAAGTCCGGCCCTGCCGTGCCGGTCAATTTCCTGCGGCCGATCATCCAGGCAGACCTGGACTCGGGCAAGCACACCCAGATCGTCACCCGTTTCCCGCCGGAGCCCAACGGCTACCTGCACATCGGCCACGCCAAATCGATCTGCGTGAACTTCGGCCTGGCCCAGGAGTTCGGCGGCGTCACGCACCTGCGTTTCGACGACACCAACCCGGCCAAGGAAGATCAGGAATACATCGACGCGATCGAAAGCGACGTCAAATGGCTGGGCTTCGAATGGTCCGGCGAAGTGCGCTACGCCTCGCAGTATTTCGACCAGTTGCACGACTGGGCGGTGGAGTTGATCAAGGCCGGCAAGGCCTACGTCGACGACCTGACCCCGGAGCAGGCCAAGGAATACCGTGGCAGCCTGACCGAACCTGGCAAGAACAGCCCGTTCCGCGACCGTTCGGTTGAAGAAAACCTCGACTGGTTCGCCCGCATGCGCGCCGGTGAGTTCCCGGACGGCGCCCGCGTGCTGCGCGCGAAGATCGACATGGCCTCGCCGAACATGAACCTGCGTGACCCGATCATGTACCGCATCCGCCACGCCCATCACCACCAGACCGGTGACAAGTGGTGCATCTACCCCAACTACGACTTCACCCACGGTCAGTCGGACGCCATCGAAGGCATCACTCACTCGATCTGCACCCTGGAGTTCGAAAGCCATCGTCCGCTGTACGAGTGGTTCCTCGACGCACTGCCAGTGCCGGCGCAACCGCGTCAGTACGAGTTCAGCCGTCTGAACCTCAACTACACCATCACCAGCAAGCGCAAGCTCAAGCAACTGGTCGATGAAAAGCACGTCAATGGCTGGGACGATCCGCGCATGTCCACGCTGTCGGGCTTTCGCCGCCGTGGTTACACGCCGAAATCGATCCGCAACTTCTGCGAAATGATCGGTACCAACCGCTCCGACGGCGTGGTTGACTTCGGCATGCTCGAATTCAGCATCCGTGACGACCTCGACCACAGCGCCCCGCGCGCCATGTGCGTGCTGCGTCCGCTCAAAGTCGTGATCACCAACTACCCGGAAGGCCAGGTCGAGAACCTCGAACTGCCGCGCCACCCGAAAGAAGACATGGGCGTGCGCGCGCTGCCGTTTGCCCGGGAAATCTACATCGACCGTGAAGACTTCATGGAAGAGCCGCCGAAAGGCTACAAACGTCTGGAATCGGGCGGCGAAGTGCGTCTGCGCGGCAGCTACGTGATCCGTGCCGACGAAGCGATCAAGGACGCCGATGGCAACATCGTCGAACTGCGTTGCTCCTACGACCCCGAAACTCTGGGCAAGAACCCTGAAGGCCGCAAGGTCAAAGGCGTGGTTCACTGGGTGCCGGCCGCTGCCAGCGTCGAGTGCGAAGTGCGTCTGTACGATCGCCTGTTCCGTTCGGCCAACCCTGAGAAGGCCGAAGACAGCGCCAGTTTCCTCGACAACATCAACCCTGACTCACTGCAAGTGCTGACCGGTTGTCGTGCTGAGCCATCGCTTGGCAATGCACAGCCGGAAGACCGTTTCCAGTTCGAGCGCGAAGGCTACTTCGTCGCGGACATCAAGGACTCGAAACCAGGTCAGCCGGTATTCAACCGTACCGTGACCCTGCGTGATTCGTGGGGCCAGTGATTCAAGGGATTTAACGTGCTAACGATCTACAACACGCTCACCAAGAGCAAAGAAGTCTTCAAGCCGCTCGATGGCAACAATGTGCGCATGTACGTCTGCGGGATGACCGTGTACGACTACTGCCACCTGGGCCATGGCCGCAGCATGGTCGCGTTCGACCTGGTGACCCGCTGGTTGCGGTTCAGCGGTTACAACCTGACTTACGTGCGCAACATCACCGACATCGACGACAAGATCATCAACCGCGCCAACGAGAACGGTGAATCGTTCGAAGCGTTGACCGAGCGCATGATTGCCGCGATGCACGAAGACGAAGCGCGCCTGAACATCAAGAAGCCGGACATGGAGCCGCGTGCCACGGATCACATTCCGGGCATGCACGGGATGATCCAGACCCTGATCGACAAGGGCTACGCCTACGCCCCGGGCAATGGCGACGTGTACTACCGCGTCGGCAAGTTCATGGGCTACGGCAAGCTGTCGCGCAAGAAGATCGAAGACCTGCGCATCGGTGCGCGGATCGAGGTCGACGAAGCGAAGGAAGATCCGCTGGACTTCGTGCTGTGGAAAGGCGTCAAACCGGGCGAGCCGAGCTGGGAATCGCCATGGGGCGCCGGGCGTCCGGGCTGGCACATCGAGTGCTCGGTGATGTCCACCTGCTGCCTCGGTGAGACGTTCGATATTCATGGCGGCGGCAGCGATCTTGAGTTCCCGCACCACGAAAACGAAATCGCCCAGAGCGAAGCGGCCACTGGCAAGACCTACGCCAACGCGTGGATGCATTGCGGCATGATTCGCATCAATGGCGAGAAGATGTCCAAGTCCTTGAACAACTTCTTCACCATTCGCGACGTGCTCGACAAGTACCACCCGGAAGTCGTGCGTTACCTGCTGGTGTCGAGCCACTACCGCAGCGCGATCAACTACTCGGAAGACAACCTCAAGGACGCCAAAGGCGCACTCGAGCGTTTCTACCACGCGTTGAAAGGCCTGCCGAACGTGGCGCCGGCCGGCGGCGAAGCGTTCGTTGAACGTTTCACCGCGGTGATGAACGACGACTTCGGCACGCCGGAAGCCTGCGCCGTGCTGTTCGAGATGGTGCGTGAGATCAACCGACTGCGCGAGAGCGATCTCGATGCAGCGGCAGGTCTAGCGGCCCGTCTGAAAGAACTGGCCAGCGTGCTGGGTGTATTGCAACTCGAAGCCGACGACTTCCTGCAGGCTGGCGCCGAAGGGCGTGTTGATGCGGCTGAAGTCGACGCGCTGATTGCTGCGCGTCTGGCGGCACGGGCGGGCAAGGACTGGGCTGAATCCGACCGCATCCGCGACCAGCTCACCGCCATGGGCGTGGTGCTGGAAGACGGCAAGGGTGGCACGACCTGGCGTTTGGCTGACTGATTGGCTGATCCGCTAAAAACAAAACCCGCCTTGTGCGGGTTTTTGTTTTTGGGTTATCTCAGGAATCTACAGGGACAGGGCTGAAGTCATCGCAGGCTTGCCAGCGATCAGACCCGCCCAGACATCTTGTCATTCAGCCTGACGCAACCGCTTGTAAAGAGTGTTGCGGCTCACACCCAGCCGCCGCGCCAAGTGCGAAATATTTCCCCCCGCCGCCTGCAGCTCCCGGTTTAACGCTTCAACATCATTCAAATCCAGCCCCAATGGCTGCACGCGCTCAACCGGCTCCATGTCCAGATCTACAAAAAAATCATCTGGCAAATGCTCCGGTCGCACGGGTTGCTCTTCAGCCATGGCCAGCGCCACCTGCATCACGCTGCTGACTTGGCGCAAGTTGCCTGGCCACGGATGCTTATCGAACAGTTCCAGCACTTCGTGGCTCAACCCCGCCCACTGCGTCGGTTCACGATGCTGCTCCCAGAGCCGTTTGAACAACGCCTTTTTGTCACTGCGCTCCCTCAATGGCGGCAACTCCAGGGTCAAGCCACCGATGCGGTAATACAAATCCTCGCGAAACCGCCCCAGTTGCACCTGCTCCCGTAGCGAGCGGTTGGTCGCCGAGATGATCCGCAGATCCACCGGAAACAACTCGCTGCTACCCACCGGTTGCACACAGCGCTCCTGCAACACCCGCAGCAACCGCGCCTGGGTCGGCAGCGGCATGTCGCCGATTTCATCAAGGAACAGCGTGCCTTTGTCAGCCTTGCGGATCAGGCCGATGCTGCCTTTCTGGTTGGCGCCGGTGAACGCGCCTTTCTCGTAGCCGAACAACTCGGACTCCACCAATTCGGCGGGGATCGCCGCGCAGTTGACGGCGATGAAAGCCTGTTTGCTGCGCGAGCTGGCTTGGTGCAGGGCTTTGACGAACACCTCTTTGCCAACCCCGGTTTCGCCGTGGATCAGCAGCGGAATGTCTTTTTCCAGCAAACGCTCGGCCTGGCGCACGGCTTTTTCCACGCGACTGTCGCCCAGGTGCAGTGTGTTGAGGCTGATCGCGGTGGGCGTGGCGGCTTTGGGTTCAGACGTAAACACTCGCGCCTCGATGGGCGCCTGTTGTGGCCGCTTCAACAAACACTGGAAACGGTTACTCCCGCAGGTCTGCAAGGCAAACGGCAAACCGTCCGGCTGGTTGATCAACTCGAGTAACGACACCTTGAACAGGCTCTCAACACTGACCCGCGACAAGCGCACACCCAAGAGATTGTCGGCCCGGCGATTGGCCGACAGCACCTGACCGCTCTCATCGAAAATCAACAAGCCGGCCCACTGACTGTCGAGGTTGTTCAACCCGGTGTTGAAGGTCAGTTGAAAGTGCTGGCCATGGAACAGGTTGAGGATCAGCCGGTTTTCCACGGTCTGGCTCATCATCTTGACCATGCCCAAGGTGTGTGAGGGCGGCAGATAGCTGTCGCTGGACACGTCAAGCACCGCGATGACCTTGCGCTCGGCGTCGAAAATCGGCGCGGCGGAACCGGTCATGAAGCGGTTGGCTTTCAGAAAATGTTCATCGTGTTCGATGTGTACCGCTTGCTCGCAGGCCAGCGCAGTGCCGATGGCGTTGGTGCCGCTGCAGCGTTCCATCCAGCTCGCCCCGGCCTGAAAGCCTCGGGCCAGATTCGGCGCGATAAACCGTTGCGTACCCCACGAGGTCAGCACCTGGCCCTGGTTGTCGGCGAGCATGATCAGGCAATTGGAATTGCTCAGGATGTTCTCGTAGTAGGGCAACACTTCCTGATGGGTGGTTTGCACCAGCGAATGATGGCGGTCGAGCAGGTGCGCAATACCCGAGGCGGGTAATTGATCGAACGCCGGAGCGCTTTGATGATCCAGACCAAACGCCCGACAACGTTGCCAGGAGCTCTGGACGAGCGCGTCGTGGGACAGCGGCGGGGCAGGTGCGACCATGGCAGTCAGCCTCAGATGCAGCGATTTTTATTGTTGTTATGAACCCAAATCCTGAAACAGCACAGCTCAAAACGGTGGGAGCGGGCTTGCTCGCGAATGCGGTGGATCAGTCAATGAATCAGTTGAATGACACACCGCATTCGCGCTCCCACATTGGGATCTTCAGCGGTCATGAGATTGGGCAAAAGCATCCATAGAGTGTTGTTCACTATTGTTCATTGTCAATCGCCAAACTGTTCAAATGTGTTCAGCAATGAACGCCGTTTCCCGGCGTTTTCAAGGATTTTCACAACAAATCAACAACTTGCCATTTCTGGCACGAATGTCGCTCTACTGCACAGGTCGCTTGACTCCAATAATAAAAAGGCCGAGCCATGTCACTCACCCTGGAGCACGTCTGCCGCACCGTCGAGGGCCAGAACTGGATCGACGATGCGTGCCTGAAATTCGAACCCGGATCCTTCAACGTTTTGCTCGGCCGCACGCTGTCTGGCAAAACCAGTCTCATGCGTCTGATGGCCGGTCTGGACAAGCCCGACAGCGGCCGCATCCTGATGAACGGCGTCGATGTCACCCATCGCCCGGTGCGTCTGCGCAATGTGTCGATGGTTTATCAGCAATTCATCAACTACCCGACCATGACCGTGTTCGAGAACATCGCCTCGCCGCTGCGTCAGGCTGGCGTCTCGAAAGAGATCATCCACAGCAAGGTGCAGGAAACCGCAAAGATGCTGCGCATCGAGAAGTTTCTGCAGCGCTATCCGCTGGAACTCTCCGGCGGGCAGCAGCAACGCACCGCCATGGCCCGGGCGCTGGTCAAGGATGCCGAACTGATCCTGTTCGACGAGCCGCTGGTCAATCTCGACTACAAACTGCGCGAAGAACTGCGTCAGGAAATGCGCGAGTTGTTCAAGCAGCGCCATACCATCGCCATTTACGCCACCACCGAGCCTAACGAAGCGCTGGCGCTGGGCGGCACCACGACGATTCTTCACGAGGGGCGGGTGATCCAGAGCGGCCCGTCGACCTCGGTGTATCACCAGCCGCAAACCGTGCTGGCCGCCGAGCTGTTCTCCGAGCCGCCGATCAACCTGATGCCGGGGCGCATCGCCGGTAACGAAGTGAGTTTTGCCAACTTCGTACACTTCCCGTTAAACGTTGATCTGCGTTCGGTGGGCGAAGGTGAGTTCCGCTTCGGCGTGCGCCCCAGCCACATCTCGCTGGTGCCGAGCAACGATGACGATCTGGAATTGGCCGTCACGGTGGAAGTCGCCGAGATCAGCGGTTCGGAAACCTTCCTGCATGTGCGCAACGAGCATTTCCTGCTGGTGCTGCACCTGTCCGGCGTTCACGAATACGACGTCGACGAGCCGATCCGCATTTATATCCCGACCCACAAACTGTTTGTTTTCGATGCGCAGGGCCGCCTGGTGCAAGCACCGGGGCGGCGTGTCGCGAGGGTTGCCTGATGGCCGAAATCCGTTTGCAACACCTCGCCCACAGCTACAGTAAAACCCCCGGCGGTGCAGAGGATTATGCGATCCGCGAGATGGATCACGTTTGGGAGCAGGGTGGCGCCTATGCGCTGCTTGGCCCGTCCGGTTGCGGCAAATCGACGTTGCTCAACATCATTTCCGGCCTGCTCAGCCCCTCGCAAGGGCATGTGTTATTCGACGGCAAAGCGGTCAACGACCTGACCCCGGAGAAGCGCAACATCGCTCAGGTTTTCCAGTTTCCGGTGGTCTACGACACCATGACCGTGTTCGACAACCTGGCGTTTCCCCTGCGCAATCAGGGCATGGCCGAGGCGAAAGTGCACAGCAAGGTGCAGGAAATTGCCGAAGTCCTCGACCTGCAAGAGCTGCTGAGCAAAAAGGCGCGCAACCTCACCGCCGACGAAAAACAGAAAGTCTCGATGGGGCGGGGCCTGGTGCGTGACGACGTGTCGGCGATTCTCTTTGATGAACCGCTGACAGTGATCGATCCGCACCTGAAGTGGAAACTGCGACGCAAGCTCAAGCAGATCCACGAGCAGTTCAACATCACCATGGTCTACGTGACCCACGATCAACTCGAAGCCTCGACCTTCGCCGACAAAATCGCGGTGATGTACGGCGGCCAGATCGTCCAGTTCGGCACGCCACGGGAGTTGTTCGAACGGCCGAGCCACACCTTTGTCGGCTACTTCATCGGCAGCCCCGGCATGAATCTGATCGACGTGCAGCCGCAACCGGGCGGGGTCGGTTTCGGCTCGACGCACCTGCCGCTGTCTGACGCCTTGCAGCGTCATATCGAACACGGTCAGTGGAAAAATCTGAAGGTCGGTATCCGTCCCGAGTTCATTCATGTCTGGGATGAGCCGTTTGACGACGCGATGCAGGCACACGTCGTACACGTCGAAGACCTCGGCACCTACAAGATCATGACCCTCGATCTCGACGGCGTGGCGTTGAAAGTGCGCCTGGCGGAAGACAAACCGGTGCCG
Source organism: Pseudomonas sp. EA_65y_Pfl2_P78 (assembly GCF_963970495.1). Classification (NCBI taxonomy): domain Bacteria; kingdom Pseudomonadati; phylum Pseudomonadota; class Gammaproteobacteria; order Pseudomonadales; family Pseudomonadaceae; genus Pseudomonas; species Pseudomonas sp. EA_65y_Pfl2_P78. The sequence goes on from NZ_CAXAON010000010.1 coordinate 136,005, forward strand.
CAGGGCAAGGCGTACATCAGTTTTCCGGCGCAGTGGCTGATGGTCTATGCCGATGAATTCCTGCTGCCAGCCACTGAAGACAATGAGGTGCAGCCATGAACAAGGTGCAGAACAACAAGGCCTGGTGGCTGGTGTTGCCGGTGTTTTTGCTGGTGGCGTTCAGTGCGGTTGTCCCGATGATGACCGTGGTCAACTACTCGGTGCAGGACATCTTCGACCAATCCAGCCGCTACTTCGTCGGCACTGAATGGTATCGGCAGGTGCTGCTGGATCCGCGTCTGCATGATTCGCTGCTGCGCCAGTTCATCTATTCGGCGTGCGTGTTGCTGATTGAAATCCCGCTGGGCATTGCGATTGCCCTGACCATGCCGACCAAGGGCCGCTGGTCGTCGCTGGTGCTGATTATTCTGGCGATTCCGCTGCTGATCCCGTGGAACGTGGTGGGCACGATCTGGCAGATTTTCGGCCGCGCCGACATCGGCTTGCTCGGGTCGAGTCTCAACGCGATGGGCATCAGCTACAACTATGCGGCCAACACCATGGACGCCTGGGTGACGGTGCTGGTGATGGACGTCTGGCACTGGACTTCGCTGGTGGCGCTGCTGTGTTTCTCCGGATTGCGCGCCATTCCCGATGTGTATTACCAGGCGGCGCGCATCGATCGGGCGTCCGCCTGGGCAGTGTTCCGTCACATTCAGTTGCCCAAGCTGAAGAGCGTGCTGTTGATCGCGGTGATGTTGCGTTTCATGGACAGTTTCATGATCTACACCGAGCCGTTTGTGCTCACGGGGGGCGGGCCGGGTAATGCCACGACCTTCTTGAGTCAGACGCTGACGCAAATGGCCGTAGGCCAATTCGACCTGGGGCCGGCAGCGGCTTTCTCGCTGGTGTACTTCCTGATCATCCTGTTGGTGTCCTGGCTGTTCTACACCGCCATGACGCACTCCGACGCCAACCGCTGAGGCCCGGCCATGAGCAAAAGAAAGCTGATCCCGTTGCTGGTCTACATCCTGTTCCTGCTGGTGCCGATCTACTGGCTGCTGAACATGTCGTTCAAGAGCAACACCGAAATCCTCGGCGGTCTGACACTTTTCCCACAGGACTTCACGCTGGCGAACTACAAGGTGATCTTCACCGATCCGAGCTGGTACAGCGGGTACATCAACTCGCTGTACTACGTGAGCCTGAACACGGTGATTTCCCTGAGCGTGGCACTGCCGGCGGCGTATGCGTTTTCACGCTACCGCTTCCTGGGCGACAAGCACCTGTTCTTCTGGCTGCTGACCAACCGCATGGCCCCACCGGCCGTGTTCCTGCTGCCGTTCTTTCAGTTGTATTCGTCGATTGGCCTGTTCGACACGCACATTGCCGTGGCCTTGGCGCACTGCCTGTTTAACGTGCCACTGGCGGTGTGGATTCTCGAAGGCTTCATGTCCGGCGTGCCGAAGGAAATCGACGAAACCGCCTACATTGATGGCTACAGTTTCCCCAAGTTCTTCGTGAAGATTTTCATCCCGTTGATCGGTTCCGGCATCGGCGTCACGGCGTTTTTCTGCTTCATGTTTTCCTGGGTCGAGCTGTTGCTGGCGCGCACGTTGACCTCGGTCAACGCCAAGCCGATTGCGGCGGTGATGACACGCACGGTCTCGGCCTCGGGGATCGATTGGGGCGTGCTGGCGGCGGCGGGGGTGTTGACCATTTTGCCGGGCATGCTGGTGATCTGGTTTGTTCGCAACCATGTGGCCAAGGGCTTTGCCCTCGGCCGGGTCTGAGGAACTGATGATGGAATGGATGAGTTGGACCACCCCCACCGCGGCATTCTTTATCGTCATAGGCTTGCTCCTGGTGGGCATGACGACGTGGGAGCTGCGTTCGCCGAGCGTCCTGCGGCGAGGTTTTCTGCCGATTGCCACCACCCGTGGCGATCGCTTGTTTATCGGTCTTCTCGGCAGCGCCTACCTGCATTTGCTGGTCGTCGGCGCCACCGACTGGAGCATCTGGGTGGCGTCCGCGTTGTCCCTGGTGTGGCTGTTGGCTGTGATGCGTTGGGGCTAGTCGAGTCGCTCGACAACCGTGCTCCGAAATCCTAAACAGGAGGTCTCTATGTTCGACAAAAACAATAAGCTGCGACATAGCATTTCATTGGCAGCCTTGCTGGCACTCAGCGGTTTGAGCGCGTCGGCCTGGGCCGATGCCTACGAGGACGCTGCGAAAAAGTGGATCGGCAACGAATTCAAACCGTCGACCCTGACGGCCGATCAGCAACTCGAAGAACTGAAGTGGTTCATCAAGGCTGCCGAGCCGTTTCGCGGGATGGAAATCAAGGTGGTTTCGGAAACCCTGACCACCCATGAATACGAGTCCAAGGTGCTGGCCAAGGCCTTCAGCGAAATCACCGGGATCAAGCTCACCCACGACTTGCTGCAAGAAGGCGACGTGGTGGAAAAAATGCAGACGGTGATGCAGTCCGACAAGAATATCTACGACGGCTGGGTCAACGACTCGGACCTGATCGGCACGCACTTTCGTTACGGCAAGACCGAATCGATCACCGACCTGATGGCCAACGAAGGCAAGAACTTCACCTCGCCGACCCTCGACATCAAGGACTTCATCGGCATTTCGTTCACCACGGCGCCGGACGGCAAGATTTATCAACTGCCCGACCAGCAGTTCGCCAACCTGTACTGGTTCCGCGCTGACTGGTTTGAACGCGCGGACCTGAAAGCCAGGTTCAAGGAAAAGTACGGCTACGAATTGGGCGTACCGGTGAACTGGTCAGCCTATGAAGACATCGCCAAATTCTTCAGCGAAGACGTCAAGGAAATCGACGGCAAACGTGTTTACGGGCACATGGACTACGGCAAGAAAGACCCGTCGCTGGGCTGGCGCTTCACCGATGCCTGGTTCTCCATGGCCGGTGGCGGCGACAAGGGCTTGCCTAACGGTTTGCCGGTGGACGAGTGGGGCATTCGTGTCGAGGATTGCCACCCGGTGGGTTCCAGCGTGACCCGAGGCGGCGACACCAACGGCCCGGCGGCAGTGTTTGCCACGACCAAATACGTCGATTGGCTCAAGGCGTACGCGCCACCGGAAGCAGCGGGCATGACGTTCTCCGAGTCCGGCCCGGTGCCGTCGCAAGGCAACATCGCTCAGCAGATTTTCTGGTACACCGCCTTCACCGCCGACATGACCAAACCGGGCCTGCCGGTGGTCAATGACGACGGCACGCCGAAATGGCGGATGGCGCCATCGCCGCGCGGGCCGTATTGGGAGGAGGGCATGAAGCTTGGTTATCAGGACGTGGGTTCGTGGACGTTCATGAAATCCACGCCGGAGAAACAGAAACTCGCGGCGTGGCTGTACGCGCAGTTCGTGACTTCGAAAACCGTCTCGCTGAAGAAAACCATCGTCGGTTTGACGCCGATTCGCGAGTCGGACATCAACTCGCAGGCCATGACCGATCTGGCGCCGAAACTCGGTGGTCTGGTCGAGTTCTACCGCAGCCCGGCCCGCGTGCAATGGACCCCGACCGGGACCAACGTGCCGGACTATCCGCGTCTGGCGCAACTGTGGTGGAGCCACATCGCCGAAGCGGCCAGCGGCGAGAAGACCCCGCAGCAAGCGCTGGATGGTTTGGCCAAGGATCAGGACGCGATCATGTCGCGTCTGGAACGCTCCAAAGCCCAAGCCACGTGCGCACCGAAAATGAACCCGGAACGCGACGCGCAATACTGGTTCGATCAACCGGGCGCGCCGAAACCGAAACTGGCGAACGAGAAGCCGAAGGGCGAGACCGTGAGCTACAACGAACTGCTGAAATCCTGGGCAGATGCGCGTAAATAAAAGCTGATGAGTGAAGGGCAAACGGCACCGCAAGGTGCCGTTTTCAGTTGTGCCAGAACCACCGCCATCGAGCGCCCACAGGTTTCGCGTTGATCCAATAGAGCGGCGACGCATTACGAATAGGTAATGTCCTCGCCCAAGTCATTGCCTTCACAACAGTCCTGGCGCGGCTGAGTATTTCGATTCGGGATGTTTAAAGGTTTTCCGAAAATACAGAACCTTCCCACAATGTTTTCAGGTTGTCCGTCGGACGTCGGCTCTCTAGGCTGTGAACGTCGCTGCCAAATCAGCGATCGGGATTGGAACCCCGGAGAACGTATCAACGCCAAAGCGTCTTTCATGACGTATGCTTGCCCACCTTCATGGTGTGCAGTCTGTTATGGCGGCTGTACGCGGGAGACTTTCGAGTCTGCCGGGTTTCTCCGTTCCCCGGGTTCCAACCTGCGTACAGCTGCCACCCCTTCGCGTGGAACCGAATGGATCAGCTTCAACGTTCAGAAGGAGAAACAACATGAAAAAGCCAACACCCAATCCCCCGGAAACAACCGTTCCAGCGCACGCCCATACAACGTCCCCCTACGCGGGCGAAGATACCCGCAAACTCCACGAAGCCGCCGACCGCGCCCTCGACTTTTACCTCAAACCCACGGCCGCCATCATGGCCACGCCCTATGTCCAGAACCAGATGTTCCTGGTCAACCCCACCGCCGACACCGAATCCCTGCTGGCCAACGCCAGCGAGTCCCTGTCCTCGGCCAGCGTCATGCTCGGTGACTTCGCCGCGCTGCTCGAAGGCACGCACCGCAAGACGTTGCTCGGTATCGCCCAAGTCGTCATGCTTGGTGAACTGGCGGTGAACAGAGCATTGGATAACGTCGACCCTGCTGGCTGATCCGATCTGTCCAGGCAGGCAGAAAAAACGCGGCGCTAGTCAGGGCCGCGTTTTATTCAAAGGTTGACGCTCAGGCAAAGACGCCAAAGATCATCGCGGCACAGTAAACCGCGACAAAACCCGGAACAGAGTAGCCAAACATCCGGGCGGGAATAATGACCCAACGCCGCAGAGGCAGCGGAAAGCGGTCAATCTCGGGTATGACCTCGGGATCACTTGCCTGCAGATAGCCGTAGTCCAGACAGAGAATGTTCGAAATGTGGTACAGGCGGCAGGAGCGACCATAAACGCTGTCTCCCAATACCCGCTGATTGCGAGCGACGAAGTAGGACTCTTTCAGAAAAGACTCGATGGCTGCCAGTTTGAAAAAACTGACGTATGTCCGCACGAGCAGTGCCAACACTGCCACAACAACACAGGCGATCAATGCGGCCACGTACAGCCGCTTCAAATCGCTCGTCGGTGTGGAGAGCATCATGCATAACCGCTCGAAACCCAGCCAGAGTAAAAGTAGGCAGGCGCCCATGAAAGCGATTCGCCGGATGCTTCGCGGCACCGCCCCCCATTTTTTCAGATGTACTGGAAAGCGTTCGGCCTCCATGACCGTCGGGCGTTCCAGCATCAGTGGGTAGGTGACAAGGCCGGTGAGTGCGCCGATCTGCCTTACTCTCTTCATTCGCCCCAATGGGCCATTGCCCAAACGCTTGCGATCAGTGGCTACAAATTGAGAGGCGATGAAGTGGTGTTCCATCTGATCGAGCCGCCAGTAGGCGGCAAACAGCGTTATTGCCTCGCCGAGAAAAACCAGCAGCAGGACAGTTCCCCATGCAGAGAGGTAAATGAGGTCAGTCACAATTAATCCTTGCTGTTGATCCACCTGACTCCGATTCAGGTGCAGGGCGCGTCGGTACGCCACTCTTTACCTGATAGTTTTCAGGGCTACAACCTCAGGTACACACCAGATATAAAAAAGGCGCCCCAAAGGACGCCAAAAAATTCACCTCTTTCTAAAGGAGCAAGGAGCTTCTAAAGGTGAATGCGCATTGCTCGTGAACTCAGAGAATCGCCAACGGATACTCGACAATCACCCGCACTTCATCCAGATCCGACTCGAACGCCGTGGCGCGGGTGGTGGCCTGGCGCAAGCGCAGTGACATGTCCTTCAATGAACCACTCTGCACCACGTATTTGACTTCTATATCGCGCTCCCAACGCTTCTGATCCGTCAGCGGATTGCCCTCGGCATCGCGGCGCATGTACGCGGCGTTGGCATTGGAATAATCGGCGTCAGTGTCGCGCGCATAACGGGTCATGAATGACAAACCGGGCACGCCATAGGTGGTCATGTCGAGGTCATAACGCACCATCCACGAACGTTCCTTCGGCGAGTTGAAGTCGCTGTACTGGATGGAGTTGTCGAGGAAGATCGAGTCGGACTGGCGCAGGTAATCGAAATCGTCGTTGCCGTTGTTGCGCTGGTGGGAGAGGGCGACGGAGTGCGCGCCGAGTTTCACACCGACACGGCCGCTCCAGATGTTGTTGTCGAACTCGCCGAGCAGTTGTTTGCCTTCGTCGACAGCCTTGTAGTAATTCAAACCACCAAACAGCGACAAGTCATCCGACAGCGGATACGTCCACGCAGTGCCAGCGTAGTACTGATTCCAGGCATCCTTGAGACGACTGGAGTACAGACTGAAACTGAGATTTTTGTTCAGCACGTAATCGCCGCCGCCATAAGCAATCCACGGCGAATTGACCGGGCCGGCATAGAAGGTTGCGAAGTTCTCGCGCATGTCGCTGGACACCGGTTGGCTCATCGCGTGCAGTCGACCACCCTGAACCGACAGACCTTCAATACTGGTGTTGGTCGCCGTCACGCCGCGAAAGCTTTCTGGCAGCAGACGCGAGTCACCGGCCGCCACTACCGGGTTGGCCAGGAATACATCACCGACCCTGACCACCGTATCAAATGCCCGCACTTTCGCCGCGCCACCGACCTTGGTGTATTCGTCCCGGGCCTCGCCTTCACTGTTGACCGGCAACACATCAAACGAACTGCGCCCACCGTTGTGGCCGTCACCGGTGTCGAGTTTCAAACCGATCATGGCAAACGCATCAACACCGACCCCGACGGTGCCTTGTGTGAAGCCGGATTCGAACTTGCTGATCACCACATGCGACCAGGCTTCGGAATAACCGTTGCCGGTCGGGCTGGACTGGCCGTTGCGGTGCTCACGATTGAAATAGAAATTACGGTTGAGCACCGTCAGGCTGCTGCCTTCGATAAAGCCTTCGGCTTTTTCTTCTGCAAACACCATGGACGGCCCGGAGCCAACCACCACCGCTAAAGCGGCCATCGACATTTTTGTATTGTTAACCATCAAACACTCCTTGGGTTCGGCAGAACGGGAACGTGCTTCGGAGTGGGTTTTATTGTTCGACGGGCAAGCGCCCGCCGGCATGGTCGCGGGGTGACATCGTTGCAAGCTGCGGATAACGCCAAGGTGATGGGGGAATTACAATTTCGTCATGTGGATGGGGCGAAGGCCTTGGATATCAGGTCAGGGCTGCGAGTTGTTCGATTGTCTGCGGAAAACGCTGGACCAGACGGATCAGGGTCGTGGCCTGAGCATTAGGCGTTGCTCGTCCTTGCTCCCAGTTTTCGAGCGTTCGCGTGTTGGTGCGTAGATACATCGCGAATACTGACCGAGAAAGATTAAGTTGCTGACGGATGGCTACCACTTCCTCCGCAGTGATTGGCATCAGTTTTGGCAACTGAACCTTGTGGGTACGCAAGGTGATTTTGCCTTGGCGTTCATCGGCCAGTGCTTCGAGTCCATCCATCAGTTCGGAAAAAATGTCACGTTTCATAGTGGCTTCTCGCGTTGAGTTCTCTATCCAGTGTTTTTCTGAAAAGTTTTTTATGGGCAGGCGTCAGATCGTCCTGCTCGTTTTTGTTATAGACGGTAAAGAGCCAGAACTGATCGAAGCCTGACCACCAGTAGTAAATCACTCGTAATCCGCTGCGTTTTCCTTTCCCTCTTCGTTGGTCGCCAAAGCGAATTTTACGAAGCCCGCCTGTGTCCTCGATAAGATCGCCCACTTCCGGATTTTTCAGCAACTCCAGTTGAAAGCTGCGAAACAGATCGTCATCCAGATAGTCGTCTCGGTGCTTCTGAAACACAGGTAATTCGATAAATAGAGCATCCATGTTCTGTACGTTACCTACGTATAGTGTTGTCTCGAAAATCGAATCGGTCAAGGCTTCCTAGCCTTGCTTTTCGTCCCTTTTTCAACGGTAGACGCCGGTCGTAAAAACACCTGTAGGACGAATCGACCAGCGTGGTAAGAACGTTCAATTGAGTAGCGAAGAGACTTCGCAATTGACGTGTCGGAACAATCCACAGCACTATCGCCCCATGAATACCCAAAATCGAATGACCATGATGTGCGCCTCCATGACCGCTTCCGGCGGGCCATAAGGTCATACGTTTTTGTCATTTGACGTGTACCCGAAGCCCCGCCAGAAATGGACGGGGCTTTTTCATTTCCTGCCTGCACATGGCTCATGGAGAGAGAGATGTTTGAGATCAGAAGAGCCACCGCGAATGACGCCCAAACTGCATTCGACATACGACGCTTGGCGATCAGGCATCAATGCGTCGGTGCCTACACCGAGCAGCAAATGCACGACTGGACCAGGGGCTCGGCTGAGGTCGGTTACGACACGCTCATGGAAAAGCACTTCTATCTGGGCTGGGTTGAGGGCAAGCCCGTGGCCACCGGAATGCTTGATTTGGAGCACCGTGAAATCGGTGCAATCTTCATTCATCCGGATTTCATGCAGCGCGGACTGGGCAAACAGGTTCTGCACTTTCTCGAAGATCTGGCGAGGGCGCTGGGGCTGACAGAGGTCTGCCTGGACGCGACATTGAACGCTGCCGATTTTTACCGGCGCTGCGGTTACATGGGGGAGGGGAGTGCGATTTATCAATCGCCTTCGGGCCTGCAACTGGCGTGCGTGCCGATGGTTAAGAAACTGTAATGTGATTGTGGCGAGGGAGCTTGCTCCCTCGCCACAGGTTATTTTTTGCTACATGAATGCTGTAAACAAAAACGGCACCCGAACAGACTGTGTGAAAACACACTGATGAAGGCCCAACAAAACGCCCCGACTTGTTCGGGGCGTTTGTTTTTGTGCGGGCAACAGACGAAAAAAGGTCTTTCAGCCCATTAGCGCCATCAACTGGCGGGCTCCGAGCACGCTAATCGCTCGCTTGAGGTTGTAAGCGTTCACCGCCAAGGCCATTTCCGCTTTTGCTCCCTCCAACTGACGCAGCAGGAAGCGA
>NZ_CAXAON010000011.1:0-138205 GCF_963970495.1 Pseudomonas sp. EA_65y_Pfl2_P78
CGCTTTGTCAAAGCCCAGTTGCACCAGATCCAGCTTGGCGACGTAGAGGTCGATCACACGAACGAGGTGATCCTCGGGGATCAGTTCCTCCAGCGAGGCCGGGAACACGCTGGTCTGGCTGCGGGACTCTCCTTGGATGTAGGCAATAACGAAAAATGCTCCGTATCTTTCGATACGGAGCATTTTCATTGAGCGCTGCGCAGATTGCTAGGTTTTCACACAGTCTGTTCGGCCGGTTTTTTTGTGTCCGTTACTCACAGGCGCCACAGTCCAAAGGTGGGTGGGCTTGCTCGCGAAGGCGTCATTTCAGGCGATATTTTGGGTGACTGGCACACCGCTTTCGCGAGCAAGCCTGCTCCCACAAGGGACGCGGGTTGGCAATGCAGGATCAGCGGCGGCAAAGGGGCTGGGTTTCGAACTTCACGCCGGCCAGACCGTTGTTGATCAGCGCTCGAATATTGCCGTGATCGCTGCCTTCAGGCGCCGCCACCACCGAGCGGTAGTGCTCGCCGAACGCCAGCAGCGCTTCTTCATCGCTAAAGCCTTCCAGCAGCGCCAGACCGAGGGTCTTGCACGAGCCTTCGTTCTGCCCGGCAGCGTTTTCCACGCCGCCGTTGTTGAACGCCTGAGGCTGGTAGTCGTAACCGGCGGCGATGAAGGCCAGGGTGTCGGCAAAAAGGTGCTCGCCGCTCTTGAGGCTGGTGCGCAGGGTGTTCAGATCACTCATGAGGTTTTCCTTTGGCGAACGCCGCTTGTTGTTCGGCGCTGGCTTCTTGCTGAAATTGAGACTTCCACTCGGCGTACGGCATGCCGTAAACCACTTCGCGGGCTTCATCGAGGCTGACCTCGATCTGGCGCTCGTCGGCTTCGGCCTTGTACCACTTCGACAGGCAGTTGCGGCAGAACCCGGCGAGGTTCATCAGGTCAATGTTCTGCACGTCCTTGCGGCTGTCCAGATGGGCGACCAGCCGGCGGAAGGCGGCGGCTTCGAGTTCGAGGCGTTGTTGATCAGTCATGGGGGTCTCTGCGAGACAGCGTTGAGCGGCAAGCTTCAAGCTGCAAGATTTCAATGGTGGGGTGCCTGTAGCTTACCGCTTGCAGCACGAAGCTTGAAGCTCAGCGGCTTGCCGCAAGGGTAATCGACACCGACTCGGCAAAACGCAGCGCATGCGGCTTGTCGACTTCGACTTCGGCATACAGCACCGAGCCGTTACTCATCACCAGATCCAGTAGTTCCTGGGTCAGACGTTCGAGCAGCGCGAAGCGGTTGCCCTCGACGTGGGCGATGATCGCCTTGGTGATGGTGCGGTAGTTCAGCGCGTGATCGATGTCGTTGTCGCGCACTGCTTCCTGCGCCGCGTACAGGATGGTGAGGTTGATCAGCACATCCTGCTTGTTGAGGATTTCGTCCTCGTTGATCCCGATAAAGGTGCGCAAGCGCAGATCCTTGACCCGGATGCGTGCCATTCCCGGTTGAAGTTGTGCCATTTACTTGCTCCGTCCAATCAATTGCAGGAACTCCTGGCGGGTGTTGCTCGACTCGCGAAAGGCGCCGAGCATGACCGAGGTGTTCATGGTCGAATTCTGTTTCTCGACACCGCGCATCATCATGCACATGTGTCTGGCTTCAATGACCACGGCGACGCCGGCGGCATCGGTGACTTGCTGCACCGCATCGGCAACCTGTCGGGTGAGGTTTTCCTGAATCTGCAGGCGCCGGGCGAACATGTCCACCAGCCGCCCGATCTTCGACAACCCCAGCACCTTGCCCGTCGGAATATAAGCCACATGGGCCTTGCCGATGAAGGGCAGCAGGTGATGTTCGCACAATGAGTACAGTTCGATGTCGGCGACGATGATCATCTCGTCGCTGTCGGAGGCAAACAGCGCGCCATTGACGATCTCATCGACGCTCTGTTCGTAGCCGTGACACAGGTATTGCATGGCCTTGGCTGCGCGTAGCGGCGTGTCTCGCAGTCCTTCGCGTTCGGGATCTTCACCAAGACCGATCAGTATGTCGCGGTAATGCTCGGGCAGGGAGCGGGTCATCGAACATCCTCGCGGGCGTTGTTATTTGACGTGCCGTCCGCCGTTGACGGTCAGGGTCGTACCGGTGACATACGGGTTGTCGAGCAGGTAGCGCAGGCTCTGATAGATCACTTCACTGCCGGGTTCGATACCCAGCGCGGATTTGGCCAGCGCTTTGGCGCGGTACGCCGCGTCGTCGTCGGGATTGAACGATAGCAGGGCAGGGGCGATGCCGTTGACCTTGATCGCCGGCGCATAGCGAGCGGCGAACGACAAGGTCAGGCTGTCGAGCCCGGCCTTTGTGGCGCAGTAACCGATGTGCTTGCTGCTGCCCTTGCGGGTGACATCATCGCTGATGTGGATGATGTCCGCAGGCGTCGATAGCGTGAGCAGATCGGCGCAATGCAGGTTGATCAGATAGGGCGCGAGCATGTGCAGGTTGAACAGGCGTGTGAACGCTTCGGCTCCGTTGTCCGGGGTTTCGGCCAGCCATTCGGAGGCGTTGTGTACGATTGCCCGCAGGCTGTCGGTGTGGGTTTTCAGTTCGGCGATGAAGGCGAGTATGCCGGCTTCGCTGGAAAAATCCGCGAACACGCCGATGGCGCCCAGATCACGCAGCACTTGCACGCCGGGACGTTCGCTGCGGTAACTGAAGATCACAGCGTGGCCATCTTCAAGCAAACGCTGCGCGCAATGCAGGCCGACACGCTGGCCGGCGCCGGTGATGAGGATCGGGGCGGAGGTTGTGGTCATGTACGGCTCGCGTCGCGGTTGAAGTAAAAACTATAACAGCGACACGAGCGACCTACCTATTGCAGAACCGACTTCAGATGGCTGCGAGCAAGCCCGCTTCCACAGAGGGATCAGCGATTTTGCGCGCAAGGGGTAACGGGCAACGGGCGGGCTGGCGTACTGTTCAGCCAATTTGCCAGTAATCGGGTCGACAACGGAATAAAGAAATAAACCATCAACGGCGTCAGGCATGCCGTGCTGATCAGCATCCGTGGCAGCAGGCTCATTTCACTGAGCAGCGGACCGAGGACAAAGTTGAACAGCAGCGATACCGGGAAGAACGCCAGCCAGATCGCGACAGCCTGTTTCCAGCGTGGCGGGCGCTGGCCGATCGCATCGGCGCCGAACCAGCCCTCAATGCCGCTGACGCGATGCTCCTTCGGGTGCGCAAACAGGTCGCTGCCACGATCCAGCCAGGCAGTACGCGAGGCCGAATGCTCCCACGCATGCAGTGTGTGCTCATCGGCAAAGCGGAAAATGATTTGAAACTCGTTATCGCCGGGCGGTGGAGCGAGCACACCGGAGCCGAGATAACCGGGGAAGTCGGTGGCCAGTTGTTCACCTTCGCGCAGCCAGGCGATCAGATCCTGATAGCGTCCATCGGCGACGCGACGCGCAACCATCAGCGTGACGGGGGAAGTAGACATTGTATATCTCCGTATTTCGAGTGCGTCGCTCCGGGTAGGAGTTTCGCCTGACGCAGGGCCGGGGGTAGTGGCCAGCGTTTTACAGTATGCAAGGAATATTCCGGATTTTACCGATTTAACCAGCGACTTTGGTCGCTGTTCATCGCTTGAATCTTAATGCTCCATCAAGGTTAGAATAGGATCCAATTCGCCAACAAGGAAGTTGATTGTCTTATGTCTGTCATCACGGACAAAAGCCCTGCTTCGCAGGCATCCATTGCGCTGGAATGTGAAGATCTGTTCCCCATACGTGAAGTCGCACGATTGACCGGCGTTAACCCGGTCACGTTGCGTGCATGGGAGCGGCGCTATGGTTTGATTCAACCAACACGCACCGAAAGTGGGCATCGCTTGTATTCGATGGCCGATATCGAGCGCGTTCGCAGCATTCTCGACTGGATCGATCGTGGTGTGTCCGTCAGCAAAGTCGGCAAGATTCTGGCCAAGACCGAGCCGTTGAAAGTGCTGGCGCACATCATCCCCGACGATCGGGTGCAGGCCGATTATCTGCAATGGCAGGTGCAACTGCAGGATGCGATCAGTTCGTTCGATGATCAGCAACTGGATCTGGTCTACGGTCAGATCTTTTCTTCTTATACGTTGCCCGTCGTGTTCCAGGACATTCTGATGCCCTTGTGGCTGCAACTGCTGCAGCGACAAGATGCTTTTGGGCAAACCAGCGAATGGCTGTTCTTCGATGGGTTTCTCAGAGCGCGGGTATTGCAGCGGATCGTCATGCTGCGCGGCTCGAAACCGCGCAGGGTGATTGTCAGTGCCTTGGCCGGACAATGCCGAGAGCTGGAACTGCTGGTGACGGCACTGTTCCTGAGTGGTAATGGCTCAGGGATCCGCGTGCTGACCACCGGCCAGCCGTTCGATGAACTCACCCTGGTCTGCGAACGGACCCGGCCTGACGTACTGGTATTGTTTTCCAACCACGCACCGAGCGCCGACCTTCCGCGACGCTTGAGCCGGCTGGCGTTGAGCCTTGATTGTCAGGTGCTGCTGGCGGGGGATGCCTCCGATCTGGCGCAGGAGAGCCTGGCTGGAACGTCAATCGGTTGCATTGGTAATGAAGGGGCGACAATGTTTCAGCGGCTGACGCAGTTTCTGGCGGGCACGCTGGATACCTGAAGGCCAGGTTTTAAAGGCTCAGGTGTGCAGGGCCGGATGTGTCAGGCGATGTTGTTGCAGGATGAACTGGCGCAGACGTTCGGTTTCATCGGCATCGGTCTGGCTCAGTTCGTAGGCGAAGAAACCTTGCTCGGTTTCTCGTTCGAAATGGCCACGCAATGAAATCCGCTCATAACCCGATGGGCTGAACCACAGAGCGAAATGCTTGGGCGGTTTGGTTTTGTTGCGCACTTCCAGCAATACGCCTTTGTGCGAGATCTCGTGTACCCACAGCGGGCCCGGCTGGCCTTTGGCGTTCTCCAGTGCCACCGGTTCTTCAAGAGCCAGTCGCCATGGGCGAACCATCGGGCCGTCTTCGTAAATGCTAGGTACGCCGAGGCGCAGATGCAGCGCGTGAAACTCGTCCTCCACCAAATGCAGCGGGAAGGTCATCTGCTGATTTTCGAAGTTGGCCTGGATGGTGACCTGTTCGTGAGCGGCCAGACGCGTGAGCAAGTCACGGATCTGCGAACCACCATTCACCAGCAGGCTCGACGTCGCATCCCGCACATTCAATTGCGGGTTGTGTTGCATGGTCTGGATGAAATCCAGCTCATCCTGAGTGAGGAGGGCGTCGCGTTGCATGGCGGACTCGAAAGGAATAGTTACAAAGTCTTTGGTGATTGTAGTTAATGACAATTGGTTCGCTGTTTTGTTTTAACCGTTTGTCGCTTTCAGTTCAGCCAGTTCGGCTTTGAGTGCGGCGACCTGTGCTTCCAATTGCGCAACGCGTTGCTGGGCCTTGACCTGAACCGTCACATCTTTTTGAACACCGACGAAATAGGTTTGTCCGTCATCGGCGTTTTTAACCGTTGAAAGCGACAGTTCATTCCAGAACGGTGTGCCGTCCTTGCGATAGTTGCGCAAGATTTCCCGGCAAGATCCGCTATTGCGCAGCGCTTCGCGAATCAGTGTCAGGTTTTCCTGATCCCTGTCTCCGGATTGCAGAAAGCGACAGTCTTGATAGAGGATTTCCTCGCTGGCGTAACCGGTCAAGCGCTCGAAGGCCGGGTTGACGTAAATCAGGATGTTGTCCTGTTCGCCTTCCTTTTCCGCGACCACAATTCCATCGTTCGATGCGTTGATTACCATTTGCAGCAGGCTGGCGTTGATCATCTTTGAATCCTTTCAGAGGTGTCTGTGACGGGCATTCTAGAAGATCGGCGGAGGCTGTCTATAGGTCATTGGCGCTTATTGGGAGTTAATCGCAACTTCACGGCTCAGGCTGTTAATATCGGCGCTCTTTTTTTCAGCTCCAGGATCAGATTGATGAAAGTCGCCATCCTCTCCGGTTCGGTCTACGGCACCGCCGAAGAAGTCGCCCGCCACGCCCAGAATCTGCTGAAAGCCGCCGGCTTTGAAACCTTCTACAAC
Organism: Pseudomonas sp. EA_65y_Pfl2_P78; assembly: GCF_963970495.1. Lineage (NCBI taxonomy): Bacteria > Pseudomonadati > Pseudomonadota > Gammaproteobacteria > Pseudomonadales > Pseudomonadaceae > Pseudomonas > Pseudomonas sp. EA_65y_Pfl2_P78. Next base: position 6,054 of record NZ_CAXAON010000011.1, read on the forward strand.
TCGCGCGCCAGCCTGACGGACCTTCAGTCTTTTGGCCCTCAAGCGCTGCTGGCGGTGACCTCGACCACCGGCATGGGCGAGTTGCCGGACAACCTGCAGCCGTTGTATTCGGCCCTTCGTGACCAATTACCCGCTGCCTGGCGCGGTTTGCCGGGGGCGGTGATTGCGTTGGGCGACGCCAGTTACGGCGACACCTTCTGCGGCGGCGGCGAGCAGATGCGCGAACTGTTCGGCGAACTGGGCGTGCGCGAAGTGCAGGAGATGCTGCGCATCGACGCCAGCGAAAGCGTGACCCCGGAAACCGACGCCGAGCCTTGGCTGGCTGAGTTCATCGGCGCGCTCAAGGGCTGATTGGTCGCTCGCGCAGCAGAGAAAGCCAGGCTTGCGCCGCTTTCGACAGATAGGCGCCCTGACGCCAGATGAAAACGATATCCCAGCGAAGCGAGTCCGGTGCTTTCAAGGTCAGGCGCACGACGCCTGGCCGCACCAGACCCCGCGCGACCACGCTGGGCAGCAACACCACGCCTTGCCCGGCGGCCACCAGTGACACCAGAAAATCCGCCTGCCCACTGCGTCCGCCTTCCTTCGGTGTGAAGCCCATCTGCTGGCACGCCTGGAGCAAGCGATCATTGAGCACAAAACTGCGCTGATACAGCAGAAACGGCGTATCGGCCAATTCTTCCAGACCGATTTCGCCCCGCTCAGCCAACGGATGATCCCTCGGCAACAGTGCATCGAGCTTCTCATCGCAGAACGGCTGATAGTCGAACTGCGCATCCTTGGGCAACAAACTGCCGCCCAATTCCAGTTCTGCACTCAACACGGCTTGCTCAATATGGCGGCTACCGCCTTCAAGTAATTGGATCTTGATATTCGGATAGCGCCGACGGTATTCGGCAAACAGCCCGGCGAACAACGTGTCACTGCCCAACAGCGGCAGGCCCAGGCGCAATTCGCCACGGGCCAGATGGCTGAGGTCGTCGAGTTCGCTGAGCAATTCGTTGCGCAAGCGCAGCATGCCCTCGGCTCGTTGCAACACCACGCTGCCGGCGGTGGTCAGGCGCAACTGCGAACCCAGCCGTTCGAGCAACGGGGTGCCCAGGCTTTGTTCGAGTTGCGCGACTTGTTTGCTCACGGCCGATTGGCTGATGTGCAGGGTTTTCGCGGCCTGGGTAAAACCGCCCTGATGCATGACTTCGACAAAACTGCGCAGTTGTTTGAATTCCATAGTCTGATTCCTTTTTGGAATGGCTTGGAGTCTAACAATTCGCTTCTGGGATGGGTGCTCGGTTCGTAAAATAAGCCCCTGTCAGGAGCAAAGCCATGAACGCCGCAACCCTCAAGTACCTTTCCCGCCTTGTTGTCGAACTGGCCGTGCTGCTCGGTCTCTACCTGCTTGGCTGCCAACTCGCCGCTTGGCTGGCGTGGCCGATTCCCGGTGGCGTGATCGGCATGGCGCTGTTGCTGCTGGCGTTCGCCTTTGGCTGGGTCAAACCGGCGGCATTGCAATTGGGCGCGGGGCTGCTGATGGCGGAGATGCTGCTGTTCTTCATCCCGGCGTTGATGAGCCTGCTTGATTATGGCGCGCTGCTGCGCAATGACGGTTGGCGGATTCTGTTGGTGATCGCCGCCAGCACGTTGATGGTCATGCTGGTGACGGCGTTCACCGTGGAATGGGCCGTGCGCCTGAGGCGGTCCCATGAAGCTTGAATTGATGCCGATGTTCTGGCTCGCATTCACCCTGCTGGCGTACTTGTTCAGCCGCTGGATTTATCGGCGCACCGGCCGTTACCTGCTGTCGCCGCTGATTCTGGTGCCAACGCTGTTGTTGGCGCTGGCCGTGCCGCTGCACACCGCTTACGCCGAGTATTCCAGCAACACCCACTGGTTGATGCGGGTGCTCGGTCCGGTGACAGTCGCCTTCGCCGTGCCGATCTGGCAGCAGCGGCATCTGTTGATGCGGCACTGGCCTGCATTGATGCTCGGCATGGTTGCCGGCAGCACGGCATCAATCGCCACCTCGTTCGGACTGGCCAAGGCCCTGGCACTGGACAGTTCGGTGACGATGTCGCTGGTGCCGCGCTCGATCACCACGCCATTCGCCATGCCGCTGGCTCATGATCTCGGCGGCGTACCGGAATTGACGGCGGTGTTCGTGATGTTTACCGGGGTGTTTGGCGCGATGCTCGGCGGCGTTCTTTTGAAGTGGTTGCCAGTGCGCAGTGCCTTGGCCCGTGGCGCCCTGTTCGGTGTCGGTGCCCATGGCGCCGGTGTCAGCCGCGCCCATGAAGTGGGCGGTGAGGAGGGCTCGGTGGCGGGGCTGGTGATGGTCCTCACCGGGTTGCTCAATCTGTTCGCGGCCCCTTTGTTGGCGTCGTTGCTTTGACACGGATCCAAGCTGTTTGCCGGGCTGACTCGTTCAGTCATCAAGCTGGCTGCCAATGCAACTACGCGATGGCCTGCGCCTGACTAGACTGCTCACACGTGCAGAACAATAAGAACGCAGAGGTGCATACAGTGAGCGTAGCCCCCGTCCAATCGTCCCTAAATGTCAAAGATCAGGTCAGCGCTGCGGAATGGCAGACCCGAGTCGATCTCGCCGCCTGCTATCGTCTGGTCGCGCTGCATGGCTGGGATGATCTGATCTTCACGCACATTTCGGCCAAGGTGCCGGGCACCGAAGATTTCCTGATCAATCCGTTTGGCCTGATGTTCCACGAGATCACCGCATCAAGCCTGGTGAAAGTCGATCAGGCCGGCAACAAACTCATGGACAGTCCTTACGAAATCAACCCCGCCGGTTACACCATCCACAGCGCCGTGCACGAAGTTCGACACGATGTGGTTTGCGTGCTGCATACGCACACGGCCTCGGGGGTTGCGGTGTCGGCGCAAAAGCAGGGTGTGCTGCCGATCAGTCAGCAATCGCTGTTTGTCCTGTCCAGCCTCGCTTATCACGCCTATGAAGGCGTGGCCCTCAATCACGAGGAGAAGGCGCGCTTGCAGGCCGACCTCGGCGATAACCATTTCCTCATGCTGCACAACCACGGTCTGCTGACCTGTGGCGGCACTATCGCTGACACTTTTCTGATGATGTTCACCTTCCAGCGTGCCTGCGACATTCAGGTGATGGCGCAGACCGGCGGCGCTGAACTCATTGCCATCGAACCGCAGGTTCTGGCGGGCGCCAAAGCGATGATCGCCGGCGTCACCAAAAGTGCTCAAGGCATGGGCGGCGCGCTGGCGTGGCCGGCATTGCTGCGCAAACTCGATAAACAGAACCCTGGATATCAACTCTGATGCCTCTTGCCGAGATTCCGTTGTGTGTCTGGCGCAAGCGCAGCCAGACCTTTGTTTTTGGTGGTCAGTCGATCCGTTACTGGACGGCGGGGCAGGGTGAGCCGCTGCTGCTGATCCATGGTTTTCCGACCGCCAGTTGGGATTGGCATTACCTGTGGCAGCCACTGGCTCAACGGTATCGCGTGATCGCCTGTGACATGCTCGGTTTCGGCGACTCGGCCAAACCGGTCAATCACCGCTACAGCCTGCTGGAACAAGCCGATCTGCAACAGGCGTTGCTCGCGCATCTGCAGGTCGAGCAGCCGGTACACCTCCTCGCTCATGACTATGGCGACAGCGTCGCGCAGGAACTGCTCGCGCGGCATTACGAGGCGCACATCAAGGTCGCCAGTTGCGTGTTCCTCAACGGCGGGCTGTTCCCGGAAACCCACCGCCCGGTGTTGATGCAAAAACTGCTGCTCAGCCCTTTAGGCTGGATGATCGGTCGCGCCTTCACCCGAGACGCGCTGGTGAAAAGCTTCGGCCAGATTTTCGGCCCGCAGACCCGGCCAAGCGAGAGCGAGCTGGATGATTTCTGGAGTCTGATCGACACCCATCAAGGCCCGCGCATCATGCACAAGCTGATTGGCTACATCCCCGAGCGTCGCGTGCAGCGCGACCGTTGGGTGGCGGCCATGCAGCGTGGCGAAATCCCGTTGCGGGTGATCGATGGCGAAGTCGATCCGATCTCCGGTGCGCACATGGTCGAGCGGTACCGGGAGTTGATTGCAGACGCGGACACCGTGCTGTTGCCGGGTATTGGTCACTATCCGCAGACCGAAGCGCCGGTGCAGGTGCTCACGCATTACCTGGCGTTCCGCGACCGTTTGGCGCTGCCGCCGCGCAAAGTGGCGTGCTCCTGAAAGATCAATGGATCGCCGCCAGCGATCTATTGATCTTGCTTGGCATCATCCCCTCACCTTATCGCGCATCATTCAGCCTCAGCCGTGTTCGTTGTGACCCAAAGCCCCGTGCCTGACACTCGGGCTCTCTGTCCTTTGGCCTGCTGGAGTTGCCCTGATGAATGAGTCTGTGCGTTTCGAAGATAAAGTCGTGATCGTCACCGGAGCCGGTGGCGGTCTGGGACGGGCGCATGCACTGCTGTTCGCCAGACAGGGCGCCAAAGTGCTGGTCAATGACCTCGGAGGCTCGACCCAGGGCGAAGGCGCCAATGCTAGCGCCGCCGACCGCGTGGTGGCAGAAATTCGTGAGGCCGGCGGCATCGCCGAAGCCAACCACGACTCGGTCACTGACGGCGACAAACTGGTGCAGAACGCCCTCGACGTCTTTGGCCGCGTCGACGTGGTGGTCAACAACGCCGGGATCCTGCGCGACAAGACCTTCCACAAAATGGACGATGCCGACTGGGATCTGGTTTACCGCGTCCATGTCGAAGGCGCCTACAAAGTCACCCGCGCCGCGTGGCCGCACCTGCGTGAACAAAACTACGGTCGAGTGATCTTCACCGCGTCGACTTCCGGCATCTACGGCAACTTCGGCCAATCCAACTACGGCATGGCCAAACTTGGCCTGTACGGCCTGACCCGCACCCTTGCCATCGAGGGCCGCAAGAACAACATTCTGGTCAACGCCATCGCCCCGACTGGCGGCACGCGCATGACCGAAGGCCTGATCCCGCCGCAAGTATTCGAGCAACTGAAGCCGGAGCTGGTCAGTCCGTTGGTGGTGTATCTGGCCAGTGAACAGTGCCAGGAGACCTCCGGGCTGTTTGAGGTCGGTGGTGGCTGGATGGGCAAGGTGCGGTGGGAGCGCAGTTTGGGGGCCGGGTTTGATCCGCGTGCTGGATTTTCCCCGGAAGATGTCGCGGCGCACTGGCAGCAGATTTGCGATTTCGAAGGCGCGGCGCACCCCAAGGACAACATTGAGGCGCTGAAGGAAATGATGGCGAATTTGCAGAAATATTCGCTCTGAACCCTGCGCAACAATCGGCAGGGCTGCGCCAGCCCTGCCATCTCCCCGCTAAAACCCGTCACCCATAAAAAAGGCCGCTGCAAACGCAGCGGCCAAGGTAAGACGTTGGATCAAGGAGCTACAAATCAACGTCAGTGAACACCGGGGCGAGCAACCGAAGACCTTCGGTTGATCTGAAATCTGTCAGCAATGGCTTGAGTGGTTAAGGCGCCAAGGCCGAATGCTTTGCGGCGTGTCCCGTGAAAGCCCGCTCAGAATACGGATTTGAGTCTGTAGGAAAAATAGCGATTGCGGACATGAACTGTTACGGGGCATGTAACAGTCTGCCCCGTACCACATGCACCATGCGCTGCAATGATGTTCGACTATCCAGCGCACTCATGGCCCGCGCAAAGGCGCATCCCACCGGGGCATTCATCCTTTCGAGCGACAACGCGAATACCTCCTTGGTGCGCTTATCGACCCGTTCAACCGGCAGTAGGGTGGGGCCTTCTGTCACTCACCGGGGAAGACGCATGAAAACAAGAACAATGCGCGCCATCTTCACACCGCAGGCGCTGGCAGCCGCGGTGGCTATGGGCTGCTGCGCCCAGGCGCACGCGGTTTCGTTCAACATCGGGGAAATCGAGGGCACCTTCGACTCGTCACTGTCGGTCGGTGCGAGCTGGGGCATGCGCGATGCCGACAAGTCGCTGGTCGGCACGGTCAATGGTGGTACCGGGCAATCTTCGACGGGTGATGACGGACGCCTGAATTTCAAGAAGGGCGAAACCTTTTCGATAATCTTCAAAGGCATTCACGACCTCGAACTGAAGTACGGCGACACCGGGGTGTTTGTGCGTGGCAAATACTGGTACGACTTCGAACTCAAGGATGAAGACCGCGAGTTCAAACAGATCAGCGACAAGGGGCGCAAGGAGGGCGCGAAGTCTTCCGGCGCGCAGATTCTCGATGCGTTCGTCTATCACAACTACGCCATCGCTGACTTGCCGGGCACCGTGCGTGCAGGCAAGCAAGTGGTGAGCTGGGGCGAAAGTACCTTCATCGGCAACTCGATCAACAGCATCAACCCGATCGACGTGTCGGCGTTTCGGCGTCCTGGCGCCGAGATCAAGGAAGGTCTGATCCCGGTGAACATGCTGTTCGGCTCGCAAAGCCTGACGGACAAGCTCTCTGTCGAAGGTTTCTACCAACTGGAATGGGACCAGACCGTCCTCGACAACTGCGGTACGTTCTTCGGCGTCGATGTGGCGGCGGACGGTTGCAACAACGGGTATACCGTCGGCAGCCCGGCGATTGCGCCGTTTGTGCCGTTGACCACGGCCTTCGGTCAGGGCATTGAGGTGACTCGCGAAGGCGTCGTGGTGCCCCGGGGTGGCGACCGCGATGCACGGGATTCGGGGCAGTGGGGCACGGCGTTGCGCTGGCTCGGCGACGACACCGAATACGGTCTCTATTTCATGAACTACCACAGCCGCACGCCGACGGTGGGCACCACCACGGCCGGGCGTTCGACGCTTGCCGCGTTGCCGGGCATGGTCGGCATCGCCAATGGTCTGGCCCCCGGCAGCGGCTCGGGACTGGCGCAAAGCGTGATGTTGGGACGCGGTCAGTATTACCTCGAATATCCGGAAGACATTCGTCTGTACGGCGCCAGTTTCTCTACCACACTGCCCACCGGCACCGCGTGGACCGGCGAGATCAGCTACCGGCCAAACGCGCCGGTGCAGGTCAACACCAACGACCTGACCCTGGCGTTGCTCAACCCGATTGCCGGGGGCGCTGCTTCGCCACTGGCGACTTCGCCCGGTGCTGACAACAAGGGCTATCGTCGCAAGGAAATCACCCAGATCCAGAGCACCCTCACGCACTTCTTCGATCAGGTATTAGGGGCCCAGCGCCTGACCGTCGTCGGTGAAGCAGCGGTGGTGCGGGTCGGCGGTCTGGAGTCGCGCAGCAAGCTGCGTTACGGCCGCGACTCGGTGTACGGCCAATACGGTTTCGGCGGCGACACCGATGGCTTCGTCACGTCGACTTCGTGGGGCTACCGCGCCCGGGCCATCCTCGATTACGCCAACGTGATTGGCGGGGTCAACCTCAAGCCGAACCTGTCGTGGTCGCATGACGTCGCCGGTTACGGCCCCAATGGCCTGTTCAACGAAGGCGCCAAAGCGATCAGCGTCGGCGTCGATGCCGACTACCGCAACACCTACACCGCGAGCCTCAGTTACACCGATTTCTTCGGCGGCGATTACAACGTCCTCGAAGACCGTGACTTCGTCGCCCTGAGTTTCGGCGTGAACTTCTGATCTGCCCGAGAAGGATGAATGCAATGCGCAAAATGATTCTGCAATGTGGTGTCCTGGCCCTGAGCCTGCTGGCGGCCAACGTGATGGCGGCAGTGTCACCGCAAGAAGCCAACAAGCTTGGCACCAGCCTCACGCCGCTGGGCGCCGAGAAGGCCGGTAACGCCGATGGCTCGATTCCGGCATGGACCGGTGGCATCCCGAAAAACGCCGGGGCGGTCGACAGCAAAGGGTTCCTGGCTGACCCGTTTGCCAATGAAAAACCGTTGTTCACCATCACCGCCGCCAATGTCGACCAGTACAAGGACAAACTCTCGGACGGTCAGGTGGCGATGTTCAAGCGTTACCCGCAAACCTACAAGATCCCGGTTTACCCCACCCACCGTACCGTCGCCGTACCGCCTGAGATCTATGAGTCGGCCAAACGCAGTGCGCTGAACGTGACCACGATCAATGACGGCAACGGCCTGGCCAATTTCACCGGCAACCGCTACTACGCCTTCCCGATTCCGAAGAACGGCGTTGAAGTGTTGTGGAACCACATCACCCGTTACCACGGCGGGAATCTGCGCCGGATCATCACTCAGGTCACACCACAGACCAACGGCAGCTACACGCCGATCCGCTTCGAAGAAGAGATCGCCGTGCCGCAACTGATGAAAGATATCGATCCGGAAAAAGCCGCCAACGTCCTGACCTTTTTCAAGCAGTCAGTCACCGCGCCGGCACGTCTGGCCGGCAACGTGCTGCTGGTTCACGAGACGCTCGATCAGGTGAAGGAGCCGCGTCTGGCGTGGGTCTACAACGCCGGTCAGCGTCGGGTACGCCGCGCGCCGCAAGTGGCCTATGACGGGCCGGGCACCGCCGCGGACGGTCTGCGCACCTCGGACAACTTCGACATGTTCTCCGGCGCCCCGGATCGTTACGACTGGAAACTGGTGGGCAAGAAGGAAATGTACATTCCTTACAACAGCTACAAGCTCGATTCGCCGAAACTCAAGTACGACGACATCGTCAAGGCTGGCCACATCAATCAGGATCTGACCCGCTATGAACTGCATCGCGTGTGGGAGGTGATCGGTACGGTCAAACCGAACGAGCGGCACATCTACGCCAAGCGCCACATGTACATCGATGAGGACAGTTGGCAGGTGGCGCTCGCTGACCATTACGACGGTCGCGGCCAACTGTGGCGGGTCGCCGAAGGTCACGCTCAGTACTACTACGATCACCAGACGCAGGCCTACACTCTGGAAGCGCTCTACGACATCATTGCCGGCCGGTACATTGCCCTGGGGATGAAGAACGAAGAGAAACACAGCTTCGAATTCGGCTTCGAGGCCAAGGCTGCCGACTACACACCATCGGCCCTGCGCGCAGCGGGTGTGCGGTAACGTTTGTGATACAACGGCTGTACAAAAGGCGACCGCACGGTCGCCTTTTTTATGGCTGCCAATCAGCGCGCTGAATATTTATCAACAAGCTGACAGCAGAGGGCTAGGGTGGCTGCAAAACAATAAGAAGGCTCACCCGATGACCGCCATGACGCCGTGTCTGGATCGCCCCGGTTTCCTGCCCAGACTGTCTTCCCATCACCAGCCACGTTTGCGATTGAGCGAACCACTGCTTGAGTCGATGGCGCGGGTCAGGCTGATCTGTGCGCCCCCCGGTAGCGGAAAAAGTGCGCTGCTTACCGAATGCCTGCTTCAGGCGCCCGCGACGTATAAGGTGCTCTGGTTGCCACTGGCAGGTGCGCAATTGAGCAACGGCGAGATGTGCCATCGATTGACTGCAGCGCTGGGCCTGACCGACACGGATGAGGCTGGTCTGATCGCGGCATTGACTCATTGGGAGGCACCAACCTGGCTGTTCATCGACGATTACAGCCGTTTGCCGGATCCGTCACTCGATGCCTTGCTCGACCGTTTGCTGACAATCAGCAGCCCCGCATTGACCTGGTGGATCGGCTCTCGCCGGCGTCCGCAATGCAACTGGCCGCGGCTGTTGCTGGACGACGAATTGTATGAATGCGAAAGCCCGACGCTGGCGCTGACCCAGGACGAGATCGCCCAGGCACTGAAACACTTGTCAGCCGAGCAGGCCGCCAATGTGGCTGGACGGATTGTTCATCGCACCGGTGGCTGGTGCGCCGGAGTGCGAATGACGTTGCTGCAAAAATGCGACTGGTCGCAAAGCACCCAACCGCAGCAACGTGTGGAAACCTTGCTTGATTATCTGCAGCACGAACTGTTCAGCGGTTTGACGCCGGAGCTGGCGGAAGTCTGGCGAGTACTGGCGAATTTGCCGCGTTTCAACGCTGAACTGTGTGAACACTTGTTCGGTGCCGGTGAGGGGGCTGATTACCTGCGAACGCTGCAAACGCTGGGTTGCTTTATCGAGCCATGGAATGAATCGTCGCAGTGGCTACAGATATTCGCGCCTTTGGCGCAGGTGATGCGCGATGAACATTGGCCCGCGTCTCGTTCATGGCATCGTCGGGCGTGCCAATGGTTCGCCGCTACCGGTGATTGGCGTTCGGCTTTCGAGCAGGCGTTGCTTGCCGAGGAATTCGAAACGGCAGTGAGCCTGTTGCAGCATTTCAACTTCGAGCATCTTTTTGAAGAGCAAACGGTGGTGCTGTTGTTGCGCCTGCATGAATCTCAGGGCGAAGGATTGACCTTGGGATCACCGCAGTTGGTCGGGCTGATCAGCGCAGCGCTGTTGTTTGCCGGCCGGTTCGAACAGGCCACGCAGTGCATCGCGCACCTGGCGAGGTTCATGCCACAGCCTTCGGCCACGCTCGAGCGGCAACTGATTGCGCGCTGGCAAACCTTGAATGGCTGGCTGCTGCATCTGGAAGGGCAGATGACTTGCGCTCAGGGTCATTTTTCCGAGGCGCTGGATTCGCTCGACGACGACCACTGGATGGCTCGGGTGATGTGTTTGTCGGGGGTGACGCAACAGGCGCTCTTGAGAGGGGCGCTGGATGTGGCCTACGCCCACAATCGGCAGGCGCTGTGTCTGGCGCGGGCGCAAAATTCGCTGGTTTTCGAGGCGCTGCTTGAGCTCGATCATGCACAAATACTGGAGCAGCGTGGCGCGGCGGCGCGGGCCGAATGTCTGTTGGCCGCAGTGCACGCTCTGCTCGGCAGACGACCGGATCGACCGACGCCGCTATTGGGCAGGATTGCACTGCGTCGGGGGCGTCTGGCTCTCAGTCAGGGGCAGGATGCCCTGGCGGCCGCTTTTTTTCAGTCCGGCCTCGACGATTGCAAGCGCAACCATGACAAGCGGGTCTTGTATGGCTATCTGGGGCAGGCACAACTGGCGGCCAATCAGGCGGATTTTGAAGGCGCATTTGTCTGGTTGCGCGATGCACAGCGGCTGATGCAGCAGCGGCAGATTCCGGAGACTGTCTATCGTGGGGTGTTGTTGCAGATCAGCAGTCTGTTGTGGCTTCAGCAAGGGCGTGCCGAACTGGCCAACGAGGCGATGGCGCGTCTGCTGCGTCACTATCAAGGGGCCGGTGCATTGCAGGCACCGCCGGCGACCATCGAGTTGATTCCACGGGTTGAATACCTGCTGATCCTGGCGCAAACGGGTCTGCGCATCGCCAATAATCCGATCATCCGCCTTGAGCAGTTATTGGCGGACGCGAAGCAGTGCAGAATGGTCGCCCTCGAAACTGACTTGCTCCTGGCGTTGGCCGAAGTTGCCTTTCTGCAGTGCGATCAGGCCGGCGCGCAACACTATTTGCAGCAGGGCCTTGAATTGGTTGCTCATCACGGCCTGCACCAGGCGTTGCGTGAACTGGAATTGCGCCAGCCGAACGTGTTGCAGGCACTGAATAACAAGATCGCTGAAGATGCAGCCGCGCAGACATTAAGCAACTACGGCGTGCTGAGCCAGCGAGAACTTGAAGTTTTACGACTGATCGCCAAAGGCTATTCCAATCAACAGATTGCAGATGAACTGTTTATTTCGCTACATACCGTAAAGACTCATGCCAGGCGTATACACGGAAAGTTGGGTGTCGAACGAAGAACTCAAGCGGTGGCAAGTGCAAAGCTGTTGGGTCTCGATCTAAGTTGAATTTGTGACAGTCAAATGGAGGATTATTTATTTTGGCGTTTGTCTGAGATGTTTTATGACGTTTGAAAACTTGCAGTAACGGCTGTTGGATTTTGTTCGCTGTTTATATTCGATAACTTGCTCGCAATCGAAGTGGCGCAATGTCATTTCTTGATCGTGGACCAAGGAGTTAGGTATGAGCGTTATCAATGGCTTTTCAGAAGTTCGACCCGCATGGCTGTCAGGTGCCAGTGAACAAAATAAGCAGCGTCATGACCATTTGCTACAGCAAGTGCGCGCTGAGGAAACCCGGCGTGACCAGTTTCTGGATAAGGCAGCATCGCTGAAAGCCTATGCTGCTGCGCGAAGTAAAGAGTGGATCAACAGTGCATTGGGTGTTTCGGTTGATCCTGAAACTATCAAGGTCACCTGTCGCTATACCATCAAGGTCGGAGCGCGCACCCTGGTTCAGGAAGACAAGCGCACGTTTGTGGAACTGGCGCTGTTCGGCGTACATGATCGCAATCAACGCTTCGAGATGGCTTTTGAAGGGCCGGTTCCTTCCGGCTTGACACCTGTGCGCGTAGAAAACTGGCTGGCGTCTGTCAACATCCGCTCGGATTTCTGGGACACGCGCCGTAAAGCCTTTAACGATTACGACGTGCAGATGGCACTTCTGCAGGTCTTGGGGGCGCGCATCGCCTACAGCACTTTTTGCGCTGCCGTGCAGGGGCATCTCAATCAGCCAAACATGGCAATGGTCGAACGCTTTATGCAAGGAGACCGGAGTATTTCGGCATCGGCCTTCGTGATGAATGGCTTCCGGTTCGGTTTCCGCGATCTGATGGTTTTCCAGCAAAAGGCCAATCCCCACGGCAACTGCGTCTTGTACGCTCCAGGTTCGCCGGAAGAGCGCGACTGGTATCAATTTCCCAACAGTCGCGAACTTGAATTTCATGTGGCTGGCTGGGTGAGAACAGCCGAAGGGCAGAGCTATCTGGCGGCGCAAACCCAACCTGCGGAAAGGGCGCCACTGGCCAAATACGTGGCCACGCTGCGGCAGCTACCGAGTGCCTGGAAAGGGGTAACGTTTTCCGAATGGCCGGACGCACCGGAAGGCATTCTTGTCGAGGCAATCTTCCATCAGATCGCCTGGGACCTGGCACAGGAAACGCTCGCCCATCCTGCCGCCTATCGAAGCGCCCCTGATGAAATGCGCCAGTCGTTTGCCCGCTTGAATACGGAGTTGAAAGCGCTCTACACCATCGGCACTCGCGAAGCGGGCATCCTGACCTATGAGCGCTTCTGTTACGACTTGATCAAGCAACGGATCGAAGATCTTTTAAAGACCTTTGGAAAAACGGTGCAGGTAAACCCGGACGAGATCCTCCTTGATCTGAGTGAAAACGAGACGATTACACTCACCCGGTTGATCATCAAGGAAACGCAGTTTTATGCCCATGATCGTGGCGGCGAAGTGATTGGGATTTATCCGCGCTTTCGTGTAGGCGCGAAGCATCCAGCACTGCCCGACCTGGACATACGTCAACTGGCCAGTTGGTCGAGAACGTTGCGTCCGGGAGAGAAGTACATCGCCATGTTGCGTGCCGATTATTTAAACAGACAACACCCCGATTATGAATTCAAGAAAGACGTTCACTTCAAGTCTCGACAGGTTGAAATGCAACGTTCGGTGTTGTCGAGTTTTTATGCCGGTGCTATCACCCTCACGTTGGCTGAGCAATTGCGCACGTTGATCCTGAACTTCGATAAAGGAACGCCTGCCTCTTTTCCGCCTTTCGGAGAAGTGCCTTCGACCGTGCAGTTCAGTGCAGTCTTCAAGTTTCACGTAAAACGGTGTCTGGTTGAGGGCGTGTATGTTTTCAGGCTGGTACAGGGCGGCAAAGTCAGTGAAATTCTTTATACGCCTGACGCGCCGGACGGCGTCTACTTGCGACCGTTGAGCGGTTTTTTCGAGGCGATCAAGGAACACGGGCTGGGTCAGTATTTCTACGACCGGGTCAAGTACGTCGATCAACGGATCATGGGGACGTTCATCAATAACATTGAATTCAACAATGTTTCTGAAAAACTTCCCGTGCTTGAGCTCAACAGCCGCGTGCTGTCGTTGCGCGCGAGTTATAACGAACGTATTGAACGGATCATTGCTGATATTGACGCGCAAACCACCAGCCTGAACGAAATCATTGGCAAATTGGCCTATGACTCGGTGGCGTTGGCTGCGAGTGTCGTCAGTTTGGTAATACCGCCCGTTGGTTTCGCGCTGTCCGTGGTGCAAATCACCAAAAACGTACTGGAAGGCGCCGAGTCCTACCGATATGGCGATCGAGAAACGGCCTTCAACAGTTTCAAGGAAGCTCTACTGGACCTGGCGTCTTTGATTCCTGGAGGCAAGGAAGCAACCAAGGCGCAGAAGACGCTGATTCAACTCATGGGTGACGGCAAGGCAATCGTCGGCCTGATTGGATCGGCGACCGGCCAGACCCTCGGCCATGAACGTCTTTTGGCGATAATTGAAGAAATTCTCCAGGAGGAGCCAGCGGGGGACAGCAAAACCGTATTGCTGTAACCCCCTGTTAGCGAACCGGCGGCGCCGCTGCGTCGAACCCCATTCGCCAACTCACGGCCCGCGTCGCAGCCAGCAAGCGCTGCGCCGCCGGGCCGTTTTCGTCGGCGTGAAACAGTGAGGTCGGGCCGACGATGGTGATCACGGCGGCGATCTGTCCGACAGCGTTGAATACCGGGGCCGACAAGGCATCCACCCCCGGCATCAGCAAGCCATGCACATGATGCAAACCACGTTCGCGGATCTGCTCACACAACGTCGTGTAGGCGTGCTCGTCTTTTAATGGATGATCGGCGACGGCGATTTCCTGCTCGCGCAATTCGTCAACTTCCCGATGGGGCAAGTAGGCGCTGAACACCAACCCCGTCGAAGAGCTGAGCAGCGGCAGCACTGAACCCAATTGCGTCACCACCGTCACCGCACGCACCGCCGGCTCGATGTGCACCACAGTGGCCCCCTGATTACCCCACACCGCGAGGAAACAGGTTTCGTTGAGTTCGTCGCGCAATTGGGCCAATGGCAGGGCCGCAACTTTCAGCACGTCCATACTGTTGAGTGCGGCCAGACCCACGCGCAGCGCTTCGCGGCCGAGGCCGTAATGGTTGGTGGCGGGGTTCTGTTCGGCAAATCCCGAGGCGATCAACGCTTGCAGGTAGCGGTGCACCTTGCTTGCGGGCATTTGTACGTGCTCGGCCAGGCGCGACAAGGAAGTGGCGGGCGACAACTCGGCCAGGGCCTTGAGGATGTCGGTGCCGACTTCGGCGGAGCGGACTTTCTGTTTGCCGTGACTGTCGCTGGTTTTTTCCATGATGCTGCCGGGTTCCGGAACGAATGGGCGTCTTTATAGCTTGACGCTGGATAGCGAGCAAATTACGTTATGCGTAATCGAATTACGATAAAAACAACCCCGGCGTGCCGAAACCTCTGAGCCAGAGCGATGGGCCATGCCGACTCCCTGTTCAGGAGGCTCCATGAACCTCGATTCAACCGTGTCGACGCTGACTTATCAGTCCGGTTTCGGCAACGAATTCAGCACTCAAGCGTTGCCCGATGCGCTGCCCGTCGGCCAGAACTCCCCGCAAAAAGCCCCGTACGGTCTCTACACCGAATTGTTTTCCGGTACCGCGTTCACCATGACCCGCAGTGAAGCCCGGCGTACCTGGATGTACCGAATTCAGCCATCGGCCAATCACCCGGCGTTCGTCAAACTTGAACGGCAACTGGCTGGCGGGCCGTTGGGCGAGGTGACCCCCAATCGTCTGCGCTGGAACCCGCTGGATATCCCCAGCGAGCCGACCGATTTCATCGACGGTCTGGTGAACATGGCCGCCAACGCCGGCGCCGATAAACCCGCTGGCATCAGCATCTACCACTACACC
Organism: Pseudomonas sp. EA_65y_Pfl2_P78; assembly: GCF_963970495.1. NCBI lineage: Bacteria > Pseudomonadati > Pseudomonadota > Gammaproteobacteria > Pseudomonadales > Pseudomonadaceae > Pseudomonas > Pseudomonas sp. EA_65y_Pfl2_P78. The sequence goes on from NZ_CAXAON010000011.1 coordinate 21,668, forward strand.
GCCAACCGCTCGATGGAGCGTGTGTTCTTCAACGCCGACGGCGAACTGCTGCTGGTGCCGCAACTCGGTCGTCTGCGCATCGCCACCGAACTGGGTGTGCTGGAAGTGGCACCGCTGGAAATCGCCGTGCTGCCACGCGGTTTGAAATTTCGCGTCGAACTGCTTGACCCGCAAGCACGCGGCTACATCGCCGAGAACCACGGCGCGCCGCTGCGCCTGCCGGATCTGGGGCCTATCGGTAGCAATGGCCTGGCCAACCCGCGGGATTTCCTGACCCCGGTCGCCGCTTACGAAAACCTTCAACAACCGACCACCCTGGTGCAGAAATTTCTTGGGCAGTTGTGGGCCACCGAGCTCAATCATTCGCCGTTGAATGTGGTCGCCTGGCATGGCAACAACGTGCCGTACAAATATGATCTGCGCCGCTTCAACACCATCGGCACGGTCAGTTTCGATCACCCGGATCCGTCGATCTTCACCGTACTGACCTCGCCGACCAGCGTGCACGGTCTGGCCAACCTCGACTTCGTGATCTTCCCGCCGCGCTGGATGGTGGCCGAGAACACCTTCCGTCCGCCGTGGTTTCACCGCAACCTGATGAATGAATTCATGGGCCTGATCCAGGGCGAATACGACGCCAAGGCTGAAGGCTTTGTGCCTGGCGGCGCCTCGCTGCACAGCTGCATGAGCGCCCACGGCCCGGACGGTGAGACCTGCACCAAGGCCATCAACGCCGACCTCAAACCGGCGAAGATCGACAACACCATGGCCTTCATGTTCGAGACCAGTCAGGTGCTTCGCCCAAGCCGCTTCGCCCTCGACTGCCCACAACTGCAACCCCATTACGACGCCTGCTGGGCCACACTGCCCGCCACGTTCGACCCGACCCGGAGATAACCCATGACTCAGAATTCCATCACCCGCAGTTGGGTGGCGTCGGCCAACGACCACGCTGATTTTCCTCTGCAGAACCTGCCGCTCGGCGTGTTCAGTGTCGACGGTTCGGCGCCGCGCGCTGGCGTAGCGATTGGCGATCACGTCTTCGATCTGCAAGTGGCGCTTGAAGCCGGTCTGTTCGACGGCGCAGCGCGCAGTGCCGTCGAAGCCATGAAGGGCGGTTTGCTCAATGCGTTCTTCGAACTCGGTCGCCCGGCTCGCACTGCGCTGCGCCAGCGTCTGCTTGAATTGTTTGCAGAGGGCAGCACCGAGCGCGGCAACATCGAAGCCCAAGGGGCAACACTGCTGCCTTTGGCCGTGGACTGCCAGATGCATCTGCCGGCGCGCATCAGCGACTACACCGACTTCTACGTCGGCATCGAACACGCGCAGAACGTCGGCAAACTGTTCCGCCCCGACAACCCTCTGCTGCCCAACTACAAGCACGTACCGATCGGCTACCACGGTCGCGCCTCGACGGTGCGCGCCTCCGGCACCGACGTGCGCCGCCCCAAAGGCCAGACGCTGCCCGCCGGTCAGACCGAACCGACTTTTGGCCCGTGCGCTCGCCTGGACTATGAACTGGAACTGGGTATCTGGGTCGGTCAGGGCAATGAGATGGGCGACTCGATTGCCATCGGTGATGCGGCTGAGCACATCGCCGGTTTCTGCCTGCTCAACGACTGGTCGGCTCGCGACATTCAGGCGTGGGAATATCAGCCGCTGGGCCCGTTCCTGTCCAAGAGCTTCATCACCAGCGTCTCGCCGTGGGTGGTGACCGCCGAAGCGCTGGCGCCGTTCCGCACCGCGCAACCTGCGCGCCCGCAAGGTGATCCGCAGCCGCTGCCTTACCTGCTCGACAAACGCGATCAGGACGCTGGCGCCTTCGACATCGAGCTGCAAGTGTTGCTGCTTACCGAAGCCATGCGCGAGCAAAACCTGCCGGCCCATCGCCTGACACTGAGCAACACCCGCTACATGTACTGGACCGTCGCGCAAATGGTTGCGCACCACAGCGTCAACGGTTGCCAGTTGCAGGCCGGTGATCTGTTCGGCTCTGGCACTTTGTCCGGTCCTGAAAACGGTCAGTTCGGCAGCCTGCTGGAAATCACCGAGGGCGGCAAAAAGCCGATAGAACTGGCGTCCGGCGAAGTGCGCAAATTTCTTGAGGATGGCGACGAAATCATCCTGCGTGCGCGTTGTGCCCGTGACGGTTTTGCTTCCATCGGTTTTGGCGAATGCCGCGGCAAAGTGCTGGCGGCGCGCTGACAGGAGCGGCTCATGGATCTCTATACCTATTACCGTTCGACCTCGTCGTATCGGGTGCGGATCGCGCTCGCGCTCAAGGGGCTTGATTATCAGGCACTGCCGGTCAACCTGATTGCACCGTCCGGTGGCGAACATCGGCAAGCGGCGTATCTGGCGATCAATCCGCAGGGGCGGGTGCCGGCGTTGCGTACTGACGAAGGCGAACTGCTGATTCAGTCGCCGGCGATCATCGAGTATCTGGAAGAGCGTTATCCACAGATGCCTCTGCTGCCCGAAGACCTTGCTACCCGTGCGCATGTGCGCGGCGTGGCGGCGGTGATCGGGTGCGATGTGCACCCGCTGCACAACGTCAGCGTGCTCAATCGTCTGCGTCAGTTGGGGCACGATGAGCCGCAGGTGGTGGAGTGGATCAGTCACTGGATCGGGCAGGGGCTGGCGACGGTGGAACAGTTGATCGGTGACAGCGGTTTCTGTTTCGGTGAGTGGCCATGCTTGGCGGACGTCTACCTGATCCCGCAGTTGTATGCCGCGCAGCGGTTCAATGTTTCGCTGCAGGCTTATCCGCGGATTCGCCGCGTGGCGGCATTGGCCGCTGAACATCCGGCGTTCATCAAGGCGCATCCCGCCAACCAGCCAGATACACCGTAAATTCCTGTGGGAGCGGGCTTGCTCGCGAAAGCACCGTGTCAGACACAGAGATTTTGACTGATACAGCGCATTCGCGAGCAAGCCCGCTCGCACAAGGGATCAGTGGACTATGGAATTGGGCGGGAGATGCCCGAGCCGTTCGGTCAGGCGCAAGCGCTGAATCGGGTCATCACTGAGCAGTAGCGCATGCTCCAGATCGAAGCGTTCGGCATTCGGGCAGTCGAGCCGCTGATAGAGACTGGCGCGGGCCAGGTAATCGGCGGCGTTGGCGTCGCCCAGTTCAAGCACGCGTTCGGCGTCGATCAGGGCCGCGATAAAGTCATCGTGAGACAGGTACAACTGGCGCAGGTTGCGTGACAAGCGTTGAAGCATCTGCACCGGCGTTGCAGTCAGCAGATGGTCGGCGTTGAGCTTCATGTTCGGGCCGTATTGGCGCTGCAACAGTTCTCGACAGTCGTTGGGGTACAGGCGTCGCCCCCCGCAGGGGTCAAGCAAGTGGTCGGCCCCGGGTACCCGGAGCAGGAAGTGCCCGGGAAAGTTGACCCCGGCCAGTGGAATTTCCAGCGCGCGCGCCAGTTCCAGGGCAATCAACGCCAACACCAAAGGCTGGCCGCGTCGGGTTTGCAGCACTTTGTGCAACAACGCGGCTTGTGGGCGCAGCGGGAGGAAGTCGTCCTGAGCGAAGCCTAGCTCTGTCATCCGCCGTAATAGCGGCTGTGCCAGTTCGCTGACCGGCAGCATCGGCAAGCCATAGCTGACCCGCTGCTGCAACTCCTTGAAGTCCTGCATAAGCGCCTCGGGATTGACCGTTTTATCGTGTTCGGCCGCGATCCACAGCGCGGTCTCGAACAGGGCAGGCGGTGAACGTTGCAGACACTCGAAAAAACGTTGGCGCGCACTCATCAGGATCTCCGGGTAATGCCCCGTTTTAGCCCCGTCCATGCCATTCGTCCAGTGCCTGGCTGCGCCAATCTGGGGTTATGCCGCAAATCCAGTGTCAGCGCGGGTGCTTATTCCGGTGCGCTGCAGCAATTTTCGGGCGCAAGCCTATACTGGCGTTCTACAAGAAGTGATTCGGGAGCCCAACGATGTTTGCGCTCATGCAAAGCACTCGCCTGGAATCGCTGCACCTGAGCGTTGATCCGGTCTCCGGGTTGAAGGCGGTCATTGCCATCCATAACAGTCGCCTCGGGCCAGCCCTTGGCGGATGTCGTTATCTTGCCTATCCCAATGACGAATCAGCCGTTGAGGACGCCATTCGTCTCGCTCAGGGCATGAGCTACAAAGCTGCGCTGGCCGGGCTGCCGCAGGGCGGAGGCGTGGCGGTGATCGTGCGCCCGGTGCATGTGGAAAATCGCGGGACGTTATTTGAAGCCTTCGGCCGCTGCATTGATCAACTCGACGGTCGCTACATCACCGCCATCGACAGTGGCACTTGCGTGGCGGACATGGATTGCATCGCCCAGCAGACGCAGCATGTCACCAGCACCACCTCGGCCGGCGACCCCGCGCCACACGCGGCCATGGGCGTGTTCGCCGGAATTCGGGCCACCGCCATGGCGCGGTTGGGCAGCGATAACCTCGAAGGCCTGCGCGTGGCGATTCAGGGTTTGGGCAATGTCGGTTACGCACTGGCCGAGCAGCTTCACGCGGCGGGCGCCGAACTGCTGGTCAGCGACATTGACCACGGCAAGGTGCAACTGGCGATGGAGCAACTCAACGCCCATCCAATCGCCAACGATGCGCTGCTCTGCACGCCTTGCGACATTCTGGCGCCGTGTGGGCTGGGCGGTGTGCTCAACAGTCACACGGTCACGCAACTGCGTTGCTCGGCGGTAGCGGGTTCTGCGAACAATCAGCTGACGCATCTGGACGTGGCCGATCAACTGGAGCGGCGCGGCATACTGTATGCCCCGGATTACGTGATCAATGCCGGCGGCCTGATCTACGTTTCACTGAAACATCGCGGCGAAGAGTTGCCCACGATCACCGCGCATCTGTCGAAAATCAGTTCGCGGCTAACTGAAGTGTTTGCCCATGCACAGGCGGAAAAACGTTCACCGGCGAGGGTGGCCGATGAGTTGGCGGAAAAAGTGTTGTATCGCTGAGACACCTGCATGAAAAAGGCCCTGAGCCATTCGACTCAGGGCCTATTCAGTTCGGGCATTGATTACTTCGCAGCTTTCACCGCTTTTGCCGGTTTCAACGGCGCTTCGGCAGATTCCTCTGCCTCGGCCTTCTCGACCGGCTCAGCCGGTGCATTGATCAGCTCCGAGAGTGCATCAGGCTGGTTCTTGAACGCCCGGGCGAACACATCGCGGTTCTTCGCCATGTAGATCCCGGCTTCTTCCACTTGCTGCTCAGTCATGGACGGAACGGCTTTTTGCAACACATCGGCCAGATATTCGGCCAGTTCGAGCATTTTGTCATGACGGTCAGCTTCGGCTTTATCCATGAACAAGCGCTCCAGATCTCGGCTGCTGCGGTATACCACTTCGACGGCCATTCACCACCTCACATGCCTTCACGTTAAGTTGTCTTCACGACTACTGTATCCATATACAGCGAAAAGGATAAGCGAATCCCTGCGCCATGGGTAGTGGCTTTTCAATGTAGACCGAATTCAGGGTTTGTCAGCCTTGCGCAGGCACTGCGACGAAACGCCACGGCGCGCGCTTCGTGGCACCTCGCCATGATGGCGTGGCCTCTTTTCTGCATGAAACCCAAAGCATGCAGAAAAACGTCATGTCCAACACGCATCATCCGCTCGAATCGGGCTAAGGAACATCATCGTGAAAATCAACTGGGCCGAGAAACTGCGGCAAAACGTGCATCAACTGGCCGAGTCCCTGGGCAACCTGTTCGTCGAAACTTTCCACTACCTGGCGCTGTTCGCCATCGGGGCGGTGACGGCGTGGGCGGCGGTGATGGAGTTTCTCGGGATGCTCGAAGAGGGGCATATCAAGATTGATGACATTCTGTTGCTGTTCATCTATCTGGAACTGGGCGCGATGGTCGGGATTTACTTCAAGACCAACCACATGCCGGTGCGCTTTCTGATCTACGTGGCGATCACCGCACTGACCCGTCTGCTGATCTCCAACGTCTCGCACCACAACCCTCCGGACATGGGCATCATCTACCTGTGCGGCGGGATTTTGCTGCTGGCGTTTTCGATTCTGGTGGTGCGTTACGCCTCGTCGCAATTTCCTTCGGTGAAAATCGACAAGCCGCAACGCAAGCTCGGAGCAGGTTCCGGTGAACACCCTGAGATCGAGAAGGGCGAGCTTTAAAGCCCGGCAGCCTGCCGAGGCTCACCGCTGATTCGCTGCGGTGGCGGGGTCAGGCCGTCGCCGCTGGTCATCGCTTCAAGGATCGCCATGGCACTGTGGCCTTGTTCGATGGCGATGCCGAACTGGATGCTTTGCACCAGACGCTTGAGGCGCTTGGGGTCGTTGCGTTGTTCGGTGCTGATCATGCGTTTGGCCACGATGCGGCCGCTGTTGGACAGGGTCAGCATGATGCTGCCATCCAGGCCCTGAATGCTCAGGTTGATCTGATAGTCCGGCGCGAAGGCATCGGTAATGATCTGAAAAGGATTGTCCATGATGCGTCACCGCCTGATTGAACGTGCAGTTGTTGACCGGCCGCGATCGGGTTGGTTCGCCCATCCAGACCACCGGCCATTCCGTGGCCATTTCGCCATATCGCTTTATGCAAGTGCTGTAGCAAGGGCTATGCCGGAATAATTGTCGAATAATGAACACGGACAAAAACAAGGCGAGCCATGGGCTCGCCTTGTTCATTGACGTCCTGTTTCAGGGCAGGAACGCGTCGATGATCGCTGACAGTGCAGTCAGGCTGATCAGCATTCCACCCAGTTCACCGCCAGGCCACCCCGTGAAGTCTCTTTGTATTTGTCGTGCATGTCGGCGCCGGTATCGCGCATGGTGCGGATCACCCGGTCGAGGGAAATGAAGTGGTTACCGTCACCGCGCAGGGCCATTTGCGTGGCGTTGATCGCCTTCACTGCGGCGATGGCGTTGCGCTCGATACAGGGCACTTGCACCAGCCCGCCGACCGGATCGCAGGTCAGGCCCAGGTTGTGTTCGAGGCCGATCTCGGCGGCGTTCTCCAGTTGCTCCGGGGTGGCGCCGAGCACGTCGGCCAGGCCGGCAGCGGCCATCGCGCAGGCGGAACCGACCTCGCCCTGACAGCCGACTTCGGCGCCGGAAATCGAGGCGTTTTTCTTACACAAAATGCCGACAGCGGCGGCGCTCAGGAAGAAAACGACGACGTCATCGTCGGACGCGTCCGGGTTGAATTTCATGTAGTAGTGCAGAACCGCAGGAATGATCCCGGCGGCGCCGTTGGTCGGTGCGGTAACCATGCGCCCGCCCGCGGCGTTTTCTTCGTTGACGGCGAGGGCGAACAGGTTGACCCACTCCATCGCCGACAGCGTCGAGCTGATGACATTCGGTTTGCCGATTTCCAGCAGACTACGGTGCAGTTTTGCCGCGCGGCGCGGCACATTGAGACCGCCGGGCAACAGGCCTTCGTGGCGCAGGCCTTGCTCGACGCATTCGCGCATCACCGACCAGATGTGCAGCAGGCCCTGACGAATTTCGGTGTCGCTGCGCCAGGCCCGTTCATTGGCCATCATCAGCTCGAAAACCCGCAGGTTGTGCTGCTTGCACAGCGACAACAGTTCGGCGGCGCTGGAAAAGTCGTACGGCAATACCACGTCGCTGGCCGGCGCCACGCCGGATTCGGCTTCTGCCGCTTCGATGATGAAACCGCCACCGACCGAGTAGTACGTTTGCGTAAACAGTGCAGCGCTTTCGCCAAAGGCTGTCAGGGACATGGCGTTGGGATGGTAGGGCAGGCTCTCGTCGAGCAGCAGGAGATCGCGTTGCCAGTTGAAGGCAATTGACCGCTGGCCGGCGAGGGACAGTTGGCCGGTCTCGCGCAGTTGCTGGATGCGCGGGTCGATGGTCGACGGATCGATGCTGTCCGGCCACTCGCCCATCAGGCCCATGACCGTGGCGCGGTCGGTGGCGTGGCCGACGCCTGTGGCGGACAACGAACCGTACAAGCGGATTTCCACGCGTTGCACATCGTTGAGCCAATGCTCGTCGATCAGTGCCTGAGTGAAGGTTGCAGCAGCGCGCATCGGGCCGACGGTGTGGGAACTGGACGGGCCGATGCCGACTTTGAATAGATCGAAAACACTGATAGCCATGCTAAAGCCTTACAAGCAATGGTGTAGGAATCGCTGCCATTTTTTGTAGGCCAAGCGCAAGGTCGGCGATACTGCCTACCTCGGTCTTGTGTGACCAACGAAATTTCCTAAGACAGCCTTTAGCAGGACTAAACGATGAGTCGTCAATTGCATGCCCAGACTTACGTCTGGCTGCAGGTGTTTTCCTGTGCCGCGCGGCACCTGTCCTTCACTCGCTGTGCAGAAGAACTGCACATCACGCCGGGGGCGGTCAGCCAGCAGATTCGTCAACTGGAGGAGCGTCTTGGTTTGCGTTTGTTTCATCGTCGTGCGCGAGGGGTGGAACTGAGCGCCGAAGGGCAGCGGTTGGCGATGACGGTCAACGAGGCCTACGGCAGCATCGACGCCGAATTGCGGCGCCTGGATGCGGGGATGATCAGTGGGGTTTTGCGGCTGCGTTCGATTCCGTCGTTCCTCAGCAAATGGCTGACGCCGCGCCTGCCACGCTTGCAGCAACGATACCCGGACATCCAGTTGCGGCTGGTGGCTGAAGACAGCAGTGTGCCGCTGCACGAGGGCGATTTCGATCTGGCGATCGATCTGAACGACGGCAGTTACCCGGGATTGTTATCCACAGCCTTGCTCGATGAGCAGATTTTCCCGGTGTGCGCGCCGAGCCTGCTGCGCGGGCGTCCGCCGCTGCATGGGCCGGCGGATCTGGGGCATTTTCCGTTGCTGCACGACATCACCGCCTGGCGCGGCAGTTATGAATATGCGGAATGGGAGTTTTATTTGAACGCGATCGGCTTCGAGGGCGCGGACGTGCGACGAGGGCATACCTTCAATCGCAACCACCTGACCATCGAAGCGGCCATCGCCGGTATGGGGGTGGCGATTGCCCGGCGCACGCTGCTCAACGATGAGCTGGAGCGGGGCACGTTGATGGTGCCGTTCGGGCTGTCGGTGCCCAATCACAAACGTTACATGTTGCTGTATGCGCCGGGGGCGTTGAGCCATCCTGGCGTGCGTGCAGTGCACGATTGGCTGGTGGAGGAGGCGGGGATTTTTCGCAGTTTGCACCCGTTGAACGAGGGCAATTGTGAGTAAATCTTGCAGGATGACGAGTCGACCCAACTCCCGACATTACCAGTGACTTGCTCGGTTGTCCGGCTTTTTTTGCGAATGAATATTTATCTTTTTTCAGGGGTTGAAATGTTCGTCAGTCGGGCCGATTGTTGTAATCAAGGGGTCACGAAATCCTGATCAAGGCCTCTTGCGAGCTAGCTGAAATAAGGGATGAACTATGCAAATCCAAGTCAACAGTGATAACCATATTCAAAGCAGTAAACGACTGGAGGAGTGGGTACGTACAACCATTGAGAGCACGCTCGACCGTTATGAAGAAGACCTGACCCGTGTCGAAGTCCATCTGAGCGACGAGAACGGTGACAAACCTGGTCCCCATGACATGCGCTGCCAACTGGAGGCGCGGCCAAAAGGCCATCAACCGATTTCCGTCACCCATAAAGCCGATACGCTGGAACAAGCGATCGATGGTGCAGCCGAAAAACTGGAGCATGCGCTGGATCACCTTTTCGGCAAACTGCGGGGCAAACCACGCGCTGCTGTGGTGCCATTTAGCAAGGCGAATGACGCACTGCTGGAGGAAGAATTTCTTGAGAATGAACAGGCAGCGATCAACAGTTGATACGCTGATTTTTTAAGCCATCCCCAGAAAACGGGCCTGCGAAAGCAGGCCCGTTTTGTTTTCAGCGCATTTTGCCAAGGCAAGCCACGGCCCGGCTTGCCAATTGAACGGGTAAAACCCTGCGCCGGCAATCAGATGCTTTTGCGTATGAGAATATTTATCATTAGTATTGCTCGCCTGTTGGTTCGGCTTGTCGGCCGAGCGTTTTCCGTTTCAGGGTCGAAACATGAAAGGCAAACTTGCCACTCTCCCCATGTCCTATCGTCTGGCCGTTACCTCACGGGTGTTGGCCGCGGTGTTCGGCGGCTATCTGGTTGCGGCGCTGGCCAGCGTGACCTTGACGATGTGGCTGCCACTGAGCCGTGCTGAAGCCGTGGTCACCGGCATGACCCTCTCGTTTCTGGTCTATCTGGTCGCTGTGCTCTGGTGCTTTGCCTGTCGCACGGCGTGGTCGGCATGGGTTGGCTTGCTGGTGCCGAGCGTGATTCTGGCGACCATTTGCGGCGCGGCACGTGGGTTGGGTTTTGCATGAAAGAGGGTTTTCGTCAGGCCATGGCCTGGCTGCACACGTGGGCCGGACTGCTGTTCGGCTGGCTGTTGTTCGCGATTTTTCTGACGGGAACCCTGGCTTATTTCAAGGATGAAATCAGTCACTGGATGCAGCCGGAAATCCCCGCGCGGCCAATCAATGCCGAGGCAAGCCTGAGCCTGGCCCAGGATTATCTGCAACAACACGCTGCGGGTGCCTCGCGTTGGCTGATCGACTTGCCCGATGCTCGCGATCCCGGCTTGACCGTGCGCTGGCAGCAGGCACCTGCGAAGCCTGGCGAGCGCGGCCGCTTTGAATCCAAAACCCTCGACGCGCAAACCGGCACCGAAGTGCTGGGCCGCCAAAGCATGGGCGGCGAGTTCTTCTACCGTTTCCACTTCCAGCTACAAATGCCATACCCGTGGGGCCGCTGGCTGGCGACGATCGCCGCGATGGTGATGTTCGTCGCGTTGATCACCGGGATCATCACCCACAAGAAAATCTTCAAGGACTTCTTCACGTTTCGCCCGCGCAAGGGCCAGCGTTCCTGGCTCGACGGACATAACGCCGTGGGCGTGCTGGTGTTGCCGTTTCACTTGATGATCACCTACAGCAGTCTGGTGATTTTCATGTCGATGGTCATGCCCGCGAGCATTAAGGCGTCTTACGGCGGCGACGTGCGGTCGTTTTACGATGAGGTGTTTCCCGCCTCGAAGGCGCCGGAACGGGCCAATATCCCTGCTGCACTGGCACCCATGGCACCCTTGTTGGCCAAGGCCAGTGCGCAATGGTCCGGTGGCCGCACCACGCGGCTAACGGTGAATAACCCAGGGGATGAGAATGCCTCTGTGGTGCTCTCGCGTGCTGGTGACCGTGTGGTGCACGATTTCGGCAGCGCAGTGACCTTCAATGGCGTTACCGGAAAAATGCTCGGGCGCACACCGGCTCAACCCGTGGCGATGGAGGTGAGCGGCACTTTCTATGGTTTGCACATGGGCCACTTTGCCGGGCCGGTGCTGCGCTGGCTGTATTTCATTTGTGGTTTGGCCGGCACGGCGATGATCGGCACTGGGCTGGTGATCTGGCTCGGCAAGCGCCAGCTCAAACACGCCAAAAGCGGTGTTATGCCGTTCGAGTTGCGGCTGGTTGAAGTGCTGAACGTTGCCAGCATGGCAGGGTTGCTGACGGCGGTTGCGGTGTACTTTTTGGCCAATCGGCTGTTGCCAGTGGCTTTGACCGGGCGGGCAGATTGGGAAGTGAATGCGTTTTTCATCGCTTGGGGATTGAGCCTGGCGCATGCGCTATTGCGTGTCGGGCGCAAGGCATGGATCGATCAGCTCGTGCTGGGTGCTGCACTGTTTATGGCGGTGCCGCTGATCAATGCGCTGACCACGCCATGGAATCTCGGCGTAACGCTGAGGCAGGGCGATTGGGCAATGGCCGGGTTTGATCTGACGTGTCTCGCCGCCGGTTTCTTCCTGGCTTGGGCCGCATGGAAAATGCAGCGCGCCGGCAACACCGCCAGCGTTAAAAAAACGCGCCGCGAAACGCTTCGACCGATCACGCTTGAACAAGGGGCGAACTGATGCTGCTGGCGCTGTTGCTGTGTTACGCCGGGTTCACGGCGCTTTGCCTGTCGATGCCTCGACATCACGATGAACTGCTCGGCCACAAACCCTCTGCCCGACGCCGTCGTGGCCTGATGCTGGCGGGAGGGTTGCTGTTGTGTGTATCGCTCTGGGCGGCGGTGACGGCCAACGGCTGGAGTTTCGGTCTGGTCGACTGGGTCGCGGTGTTGATGATCAGTGCGTTGACGCTGGTCCTGTTGCTGCCGTATCGACCGCGACTGGCAATGGCGCTGGCCGGGATGAGCCTGTTGGCCAGTCCGGTTGCCGCATGGGCGCAGGGCTGACGTGTTGATCGGTCTGCCCCCGGAATCTCGCGACGACGAGCCGCGTGGGGCGCGTGCACATTTTCTTCAAGTGTTCCTGTCCCAGCGCTCGCAAATGGAAGCGCTGGTCACTCGCCGTGTCGGTTGCCGGGCGACGGCAGCCGACCTGGTTCAGGATCTGTTTCTGCGTTTCTGGCGGCGTCCGCTGGTGCAGGTGGAAGAACTCAGCACCTACCTGTTGCGCTGCGCCGGCAACATTGCCATTGACCATCTGCGCAGTGAAGGCACGCGGGTGCGCGTCAACGAGGGCTGGCAACCTGAAGAGCCGGACAGCCGGGGCAGCGAACCGCAAGCCGCGCTAGAAGCGGGCAATGATCTGCGTCATGTCGAAGCGGCGTTGCGGGCTTTGCCCGAGCGCACCCGGCAAATCTTTTTGCTCAATCGCATTCACGGGCGCAAGTACGCGCAAATCGCCAAGGCCATGGGCCTGTCCCAAAGTGCCGTCGAAAAACATATGATGCGCGCCCTCGAGGCCTGCAAGGCCAGCCTGCGCGAACCCGCGCCACGCCTGCCAGGGAAAGCACCGTGAACCTTTCAGAGCCCATCATCCCGACCCTTGCGCAGGAACAGGCAGCGTTTGCCTGGCTGAGCCTGTTGCATGATCGGCCTAGCGCTGGCGATCAACTCACGTTCAGCCAATGGCTGCGCGCTGATCCCGCCCACGCCGAGGCCTATGCGCAGGCGCAAGTGGTCTGGGAATTGAGCGAAGGCCCCGCGCGAACATTGGCCGATGAGCAGGCGTTGGCGCTACAGGGCTACCTCAATGCGATGGATCGCCCGCGCCGTTCGCTGCTTTTGCGTGGGGGCGGGGCTTTGGCGATGGCCGCGTGCCTGCTGTTGATGGTCAGCCTCGGTACGGGGTGGCAGCCGCAGCGCTGGTTCGATGATCTGGGCGCTGACTATGTCTCGGCGCCCGGTGAGATTCGCACCGTGACCCTGGCCGATCAATCGCAAGTGACCCTCGATGCCGACAGCGCCATCGCGGTGGACTTCAGCCATGGCGAGCGTCATGTGCAATTGCGTCGCGGTGCCGGTTTTTTCAGCGTCACGCACACTGGCGAGCCGTTTGTGGTCGAGGCCCGCAAGGGCGAGGCGCGGGTGCTCGGCACGCAATTTGAAGTGCGTCTGCAACCCAATGGCGCGCAGGTCACGGTGTTGTCCGGGCGGGTCGGGGTGACGGCAGATCGCGATGGCGAGCAGCAGATTCTTACGGCCGGCCAGCAAGTGGCCTACGGTGAAGGTGCTGCGCAAAAACTCCACGCCGTCGACAGCGAGGCGCAGCTTGCCTGGCGTCAGGGCTGGCTGACTTATTACAAGTCGACGCTGGGCGATGTGGTGGCGGATCTGCGTCGCTATTACCCCGGACGAATTGTGTTGCTCAACGATGAACTGGCGGCGCGCAAGGTCAGTGGCAGTTTTCCGAGCAGGGATGCGCAGGCTGTGCTGAGTTCGCTGCAATCGGTGTTGGGGTTTGAGCAGCATCAGGTGCTCGGGCAACTGATCATTGTGCGTTGAGGTCACTGGCCTCTTCGGGAGCAAGCCCCCTTCCCACAATTTGAAATGTGGTGCCCTTGTGGGAGGGGCTTGCTCCCGAGGGCGTCGGCACATACAACACGTCGTCCAAAAATATTTTCAAAATTGTGGTGAGGTAAACCCGAGCCCCATTCGTGTAGTGACTGAAACTGCGAGTCATTCGCATCCGTTGCGGTTCTACACAGGTCATTGAGCAATGAAGTCCAGGGCAAAGTCGGGTTCGGTCAAACAGTGGTTCGGTGCGTCGGCGTTGAGTTTTTCGGCATTGGCGTTGTTGCCGATGAGCGTGGCGCTCGCCGCTGAAACCGCCAGCAGTCAGGCGCAAAAGCAGTTCAGTTTCTCCCTGGCCGCCCAACCGCTGCCGCAAGCCCTGAGCGATTTCAGCCGTGTCACCGGGCAGAGTGTGGTTTACACCGATGAAGCGCCCTACGGCCTGAACGCTCCGGCGGTCAACGGCCAGATGAGTGCCGAGCAAGCCTTGCAGCAAATGCTCACCGGTTCCGGCTTGAACTGGCGCCGCACCGACAGCCACACCCTGGTGCTTGAACCGCAACCCACTGCCAGTGCGTTGAACCTCGGCGCCACCACGATCACGTCGGTGCGCGACGAGTCGATGAGCTACCAGCCGCCGCAAACCAGTTCGGTGATGCGTTCTTCGGCGTCGCTTCAGGAAATCCCGCAGACCGTCAACGTCATCCCGGCCCAGGTCATTCGCGATCAGGCGCCACGCAATCTCGACGATGCGCTGGCTAATGTCAGTGGCATCACCCAGGGCAACACCTTGGGCAGCACTCAGGACTCAGTGATGACCCGGGGTTTCGGTGACAACCGCAACGGCTCGATCATGCGCGACGGTATGCCGTTGGTGCAGGGCCGAGGCATGAACGCCACCGTGGACCGGGTTGAAGTGCTCAAGGGGCCGGCGTCATTGCTCTACGGGATTCAGGACCCGGGCGGTGTGGTCAACATGGTCAGCAAGAAGCCTGAGCTGACTCAGTACAACGCCCTGACCCTGCGCGGCTCGACCTACGGCGAAGGCAAGAATGGCAGCGGTGGCACCTTCGACAGCACGGGTGCGCTGGGCGAGTCCGGCCTGGCGTATCGTCTGGTGATCGATCACGAAGACGAGGATTACTGGCGCAACTTCGGCACCCACCGCGAAACCCTGATCGCCCCGTCGCTCGCCTGGTTCGGCGAACGGACCAAGCTGTCCTTCGGCTACGAGCATCGTGAATTTCTCACGCCGTTCGATCGTGGCACGGTCATCGATCCACGCACCAACCACCCGCTGAACATCTCGCGCAAGGAGCGTCTCGACGAGCCGTTCAACGATATGGAAGGGCGTTCGGACTTGTATCACGTCGAAGCCGATCACGAACTCAACGACGACTGGAAAGCCCACTTTGGCTACAGCTGGAACCGCGAAACCTACGACGCCAGCCAAGTCCGTGTCACAGCGATCGACACCAACAAAGGCACGCTGACCCGCAACATGGATG
The DNA here is from genome assembly GCF_963970495.1 of Pseudomonas sp. EA_65y_Pfl2_P78. Taxonomy (NCBI): domain Bacteria; kingdom Pseudomonadati; phylum Pseudomonadota; class Gammaproteobacteria; order Pseudomonadales; family Pseudomonadaceae; genus Pseudomonas; species Pseudomonas sp. EA_65y_Pfl2_P78. Next base: position 36,962 of record NZ_CAXAON010000011.1, read on the forward strand.
GCACGCGCAACGCGATCACCACCGACCGTTTCACCACGGCCAGCCTCGAAGGCAAGGTCAACGTGCTGGGCATGCAGCATGACCTGGTGTTTGGCGTCGATGACGAGTACCGCAAGATCTACCGTGCTGACCTGATCCGCCAGAAAAGCCTGAGCACCTTCAGCTACGTCAACCCGGTGTATGGCCGTGAAGTCGAAGGCACCACGGTCAGCGCGGCGGACAGCGCGCAGACCGATCTGCTGCGCAGCGACTCGGTGTTTTTGCAGGACTCGATCCACCTTGATGACCAGTGGATTCTGGTCGCCGGTGCTCGTTTTCAGGCGTACGACCAGTACGCTGGCAAAGGCGTGCCATTCAAGGCCAACACCGACAGCAATGGCCAGAAATGGGTGCCGCGCGCAGGTCTGGTGTATCGCTACACCGATGAGCTGTCGTTCTATGGCAGCTACACCGAATCGTTCAAACCCAACTCGACCATCGCCCCGCTGAGCGGCAGCAGCACCGTGCTCGACGGCAGCATTGCGCCGGAAGAGGCCAAGTCGTGGGAGCTGGGCGCACGGCTGGACATGCCGGGGCGCATCACCGGCAACATCGCGCTGTTCGATATCAAAAAACGCAACGTGCTGGTCGCCAACTCTGAAGGCCCGACGACGATTTACAGCGCTGCCGGTGAAGTACGTTCGCGGGGTCTTGAAATGGATTTGACCGGCCAACTCAGCGACCGCTGGAGCCTGATCGGCAGCTACGCCTACACCGATGCCGAAGTGACCGAGGACCCGACCTACAAGGGCAAACGTCTGCAGAACGTGGCGAAAAACAGCGGCTCATTCTCGGCGGTGTATGACTTCGGCAGTGTGATCGGTGGCGATCAATTGCGCGTGGGTGCCGGGGCGCGGTATGTCGGCGAGAGAGCGGGTAACGCGGTGAATGATTTCGACCTGCCGAGCTACACCGTGGCCGATGCCTTTGCGACTTACGACACCAAGGTAGAAGGGCAGAAGGTCAAATTTCAGCTCAATGTGAAGAACCTGTTTGATCGCACGTATTACACCTCGTCGGCGAGCCGGTTCTTTGTGTCCATGGGGGATTCGCGGCAGGTATCGTTGTCGAGCACCCTGGAGTTCTGACCTGAAACCGCGTCATCGTTCTTCGCGAGCAAGCCAGATTTCACAGGAGGGAATACATTTCCAAGTGTGGGAGCGGGCTTGCTCGCGAAGGGGCCATGACAGGCGATAAAGACTTTGGCACTAACGCAAAAACGCCTGCCGATACTCCCCGGGCGTCCCGCCCGAAATCTGCCGGAACCGATTGGCGAAATGACTGGCGCTGGCAAACCCGCACGCCAGCGCAATCTCACCCAACGGCAACGTTGTATTGCGCAGCCATTCCCGCGCCCGGCTCAGACGTCGCGCCAACACGTACTGATGCGGTGGCAGTCCGAAACTCACGCGAAACATCCGTGCAAAGTGGTACTCCGACAGGGCACACAACCCGGCCAATTGCCCAAGGCTGATGGGCTCGGCCAACTGCGCATCAATGAACTCCACCAATTGTCGGCGCTGGTGCGGCGCCAGCCCGCCCTTGAGGCGCAAGCCCTGACGAACACCAACCTGACTGAGCAAGGTATGGCTGATCAATTCATGAGCAAGGCTACTGGTCAGCAAACGTTCGGCGGGTTCGTCCCAGTTCAGCGTCAGTAACTGTCGGAAACGTTGCGCCTGGTGTGGGTCTTCAAGAAAGGTCTGCTCGCGCAACTGCATCTGTCGCGGTTCGCGATCAAGCAAGGTGATGCAACCAAGGGCAAATTGTTCAGCGCTGAAATACAAGTGTGCCAGGCGGATATCGCCGTTGATGACCCAGCCCGATTCGTGATCGGCCGGCAGGATGCACAACTTGTCCGGGCCACCTTTGTGCCCCGGTTGACCGCGGCGAAATGTGCCGGTGCCACCGGCGATGTAGCACGACAGGGTGTGATGACTCGGTGCTTCGTATTCCTGGGCGTCGTGGTGGTTGGTCCACAGGGCCGCAGACAAACCGTCGCCGAGCTCGGCGCTGTGCAGCAGGCGAGAGTTCGGCGAGCGGTTAAGCGCCTGGAAGACTTGCAGGTTATCGATGGCGGACATGATCGGTTCTCTTCAACGCCTTGCATCGTACTCCGTAGCCGTCCCGCTGCCAGCCGGCCGCCCGACAAAAGCGCAAGTTTATGCAAGCGCTTGTCACCTGCCGCAACTGACACTCAAGGCCTATCTAGGAGTGTTTACCATGAACCTGTCGTTGTATCTGCTGACGGTGCTGATCTGGGGCACCACATGGATTGCCTTGAAATGGCAATTGGGTGTGGTGGCGATCCCGGTGTCGATCGTCTACCGCTTTGGACTCGCCGCGCTGGTGTTGTTCGTGCTGTTGCTGTTGAGTCGTCGACTGCAACCCATGAACCGGCGCGGCCATTTGATCTGCGTGGCCCAGGGCTTGTGTCTGTTTTGCATCAATTTCATGTGCTTTCTCACCGCCAGTCAGTGGATTCCCAGCGGCTTGGTGGCGGTGGTGTTTTCTACCGCCACGCTATGGAACGCGCTCAATGCAAGGGTGTTTTTCGGTCAGCGTATTGCCCCAAACGTGCTGATGGGCGGTGCGCTGGGCCTGTTCGGGTTGGGCATGTTGTTCTGGCCGGAGTTGGCCGGTCATCACGCCAGTCCGCAAACCTTGCTCGGCTTGGGGCTGGCGCTGTGCGGCACCTTGTGTTTCTCGGCGGGCAACATGCTGTCGAGCCTGCAACAAAAGGCGGGTCTCAAGCCGCTGACCACCAACGCCTGGGGCATGGCCTACGGCGCGGCGATGTTGTCGGTGTGGTGCCTGGTCAAAGGCATTCCATTCAACATGGACGGGTCGCCGCGTTATGTAGGGGCTCTGCTGTATCTGGTGATACCGGGTTCGGTCATCGGTTTCACGGCGTATCTGACGCTGGTCGGGCGCATGGGGCCGGAGCGCGCCGCGTACTGTACGGTGCTGTTCCCGGTGGTGGCGTTGAACGTCTCCGCGTTTGCCGAAGGGTATCAGTGGACGGCGCCGGCGCTGTTCGGACTGGTGTTAGTGATGCTGGGCAACGTGCTGGTGTTTCGCAAACCGAAAGCGGTGGCGCCGCCGATGTCGGGAAAGTTGGTTTGAAATAAAACGAGCGCTGAACTTCAGCGCTCGACTTTCAAGGTGATGTAAATCATGACAGGGAAGATGAAGTCAACGATATGCCGTGCCCAGTCCTTGGCATTCCATGATTGCGAAGTGTCCATGTCAAACCATTCCACCCCCACGGTTTGCAGGCACACGTAATAAATGAATATTGCCGCGAGGATGCCCATGATCGAGAACTTTTTTGCCTCGTGGAATATTTCGGCGGAGGCGTTGATGTTGCGATAGAGCTGATAGGTGCCTATCAGGCACAACACTGTATACGTGACTTCCAGGGTGATAATGAACCAGTAGATCCGGTGATGAATCATCGGCGACTCGATGGCTCGATACTTGATGGTGTCACTGGCAGTGGTGGTGTCCATGCTCAGGATGTGCGCCACGTAAGTGTAGTTTGAATCATAGTCGGTGAAGTTGTGAGTCATCACCAGTAGGCCAAAGAAACTGATGTAAGCCATCAATATAACTTTGCTGTAACGGATAAGTCTGTCGGTGGTCAGGGCGTTCAAGGTTTTAGCTCTCCATTGCATTGTCGATTATTCGACAATTCGGAGAGCTTATAATTTTGTTGTTTAATTAGGTTTGTTGTTCAATTTCAAGTTGTGTATTAAACCAACTAACGGGCAAGTGCCATGGCGCACTTGCCCGTTTTTTCAGCCACGCCAAACTTGCGGGTTTACCAGGTCTTGCGGGCGTTCGCCGAGCAACGCGCTGCGCAAGTTGGCCAAGGCGCGATTGGCCATGGCTTCGCGGGTTTCATTCGTTGCCGAGCCGATGTGCGGCAGGGTCACGGCATTTTTCAACTGGAACAGGGGCGACTCGGCCAGCGGTTCTTTCTCGTAAACGTCCAGGCCGGCACCGCGAATCCGGTTGTTTTGCAGGGCTTCAATCAGCGCCGGTTCGTCGACTACCGGGCCACGGGAGATGTTGACCAGAATCGCGCTTGGCTTCATCAGGCCCAGTTCGCGATGGCTGATCAGGTGGCGGGTCTTGTCACTGAGCGGAACGACCAGGCAGACGAAATCGGCTTCGGCCAGCAGTTGATCGAGGCTGCGAAATTGTGCGCCGAGTGCTTGTTCAAGTTCGCTCTTGCGGCTGTTGCCGCTGTAGAGGATCGGCATGTTGAAACCGAAGCGACCACGGCGGGCGATAGCGGCGCCGATGTTGCCCATGCCGACGATGCCGAGGGTTTTGCCATGCACGTCGCAGCCAAACAGCGGGGCGCCGACGCTGGCTTGCCATTGCCCGGCCTTGGTCCAGGCGTCGAGTTCGGCGACGCGGCGGGCGCTGCTCATGATCAACGCGAAGGCGAGGTCGGCGGTGCTTTCAGTGAGCACGTCCGGGGTGTTGGTGAGCATGATCCCGCGTTCGTTGAAGTAGTCGAGGTCGTAGTTGTCGTAGCCGACGGAGACGCTGGAGACCACTTCGAGTTTTGTCGCGTTTTCGAGTTGGGTTTTGCCGAGTTTGCGGCCGACGCCGATCAGGCCGTGGGCGTGGGGCAGGGCTTCGTTGAATTGGGCGTTGATGTCACCGGCCTTCGGGTTGGGGACGATGACGTCGAACTCTTGTTGCAGGCGTTCGATCATGGCAGGGGTGATGCGGCTGAAGGCCAGGACTGTTTTTTTCATCGTTTTTGGCTCTTGTTCGGGCTTGATGCCAAGCAAGCTAACATTTTTGTTTTGGGGTGTCTTGGCGGCCTCTGGGCCGACCAGGGTTTGGTGGGTGGGGTGAATATCCGGTTTGTTTGTGATGGCGGCTTGAGGTTTCGCCCTTACGGCGACTCACTTTTTTTTACAAACGCCTAAAAAAAGTAAGCAAAAAAACGCTTGCTCCTACGTGCGGCCCGCTCGCTGGGGCTCGGGGTGCCTTCGCTCCGGGATCGATCCGGGGGCATCGCTTCCGGTTTGCTTCGCTGCACCTCCTTTCGATGTGTTTGGCTGCGCCAAACGGTCGCTGCGCTCCCACCCCCAGATCAATCCCTCCGCTCAGCCTTCCGACGTCGCCCGTGGATCAAGATCAAGAGCTGCAGCCGAGCTAACGCTCATCCTGTTGAGTGGGGCGGCATTCGCCGCGTGCGGGTTGTCCTTGCCTCCTTTGTAGGAGCTGCCGAAGGCTGCGATCTTTTGATCTTGCTGTTGCTTTTGTGTGGAGTTGGCCTGCCAGCGATGGCGGCCTGACAGCCGATCGATTTTTAGCAGGTTGTATGCGATTCACATTGTAGGAGTGAGCCTGCTCGCGATGACGGTGTGTCAGGCACCTACGATGTTGAATGTGAGCCTGCAATCGCGAGCAGGCTCACTCCTGCAAGGGGTCAGCTGTGTGGCGCGGGTTGGGGGATGTCGACGTTATCCAGTACGCGATTCACGGCCAGTTCCGCCAGCATGATGATCTGCTGAATCGCCAGTATTGTGCGGCGTTGCGGGAGGTCGACGTAGGCGGCGATGTCGCTGCTCATGATGTTGGCTTGGGCCAGTGATTCGCAGGCGTGGACGAGGAGGCTTTCGTTGTCTTGGCCCGGCGCGACCTGAAACATGGTGCTGGGTTTGTGGAAGCGCAGGGTCAGGGCGTTGGGTTTGAGGTAGTGGTCGAGCGCTCGCTCGGCGGCTTCGTGGAATTTCTTCGAATCAGGCGATTCGTAGGGAGAGGTGTTATCCGCTCCGGGCGGATTCGGGCTGTGCTTTTTCATGACAAAGATCCTTTAGATGGAAATGGAGCTGCCATGTTTCGTTTTCCAGGCGAAAGGGTGGCAGCTGTACGCGGACTGGAAAAACCGGCAAAGGATCAAACCCGGCAGACCCGAAGGTCTCCCACGTACAGCCGCCATAACTCAAAAACCGGCGCTGAAAAAGCGCGGCATTATGTCATGTGCTGTGATCCTGCGGGTTTTCCAGACCCGGTCGCTGATTCGTCAGCGACACCCAAAGCCTATCCACCGCACTTGCGACGGACAACCTGCAAAACACGTCGGAAAGTTCCGCGAAAAGCCCGAAATGTAGGAGCTGCCGTAGGCTGCGATCTTTTGATTTTTAAACATCAAGGTCAAAAGATCGCAGCCTGCGGCAGCTCCTGCAGGTTTCACGGTGTGTTGAAAATCAGTTGGCTACGCGTGCTCCGGCGAGGCTGCCGCTGAGTTCGTAGGCGGCCAGTTCTGCCTGGTGTGCAGCAAGGATTTCCGGCAACGAGCCGCGCAGGTACTCGACCCACGTCTTGATCTTTGCATCAAGGTATTGCCGCGATGGGTAGATCGCGTACAGGTTCAGTTCCTGCGAGCGGTAGTTGGGCATGACCCGTACCAGCGTGCCGTTGCGCAAGCCTTCGATGGCGGCGTACACCGGTAGAACACCCAGGCCCATACCGCTGATGATCGCGGTTTTCATGGCGTCGGCGGAGTTCACCAGGAACGGGGAGCTGTTGATGGTGACCATTTCCTGGCCTTCGGGGCCGTCGAAGGCCCATTTTTCCAGAGGGATTACCGGGCTGACCAGGCGCAGGCAGGCGTGGTTGAGCAGGTCGCTGGGCTTTTGTGCGCAGCCGTTGGCTTTCACGTAGGCCGGTGAGGCACAGACGATGCTGTAGGTGATGCCCAGGCGTTGCGAGACGAAGCCGGAGTCCGGCAGTTCGCGGGCCAGCACGATGGAGACGTCGTAGCCTTCATCGAGCAGGTCCGGCACGCGGTTGGCCATGGTCAGGTCGAAGGTGACGTCCGGGTGGGTCTTGCGATAGCGGGCGATGGCGTCGATGACGAAGTGCTGGCCGATGCCGGTCATGGTGTGCACTTTCAACTGCCCGGCAGGGCGCGCGTGGGCTTCGCTGGCTTCGGCCTCTGCCTCTTCGACGTAGGCCAGAATCTGCTCGCAGCGCAGCAAGTAACGCTTGCCGGCTTCGGTCAGGGCGATGCGCCGTGTCGTGCGGTTGAGCAGGCGGGTTTGCAGGTGGGCTTCCAGGTTGGAGACCGCGCGCGAGACGTTGGCTGTGGTGGTGTCGAGTTGCACGGCGGCGGCGGTGAAGCTGCCTGCTTCGGCCACACAACTGAAGGCGCGCATGTTTTGCAAAGTGTCCATGGGGTGCTCTCAAGGGAGATGGCAAATTGTGACACGAAGTTTCGGGGGCTGAGACCCCCGACCAACGGATTATCTCGTTAACGGTAACAAAGATTCACAGGAATCCCAGCTTATCGCCGCCAGGTCGCCCCCCTAGAATTGCGCCGTTCCCTATACACCTCCCCGCCATACCCCTTTCTCAGGAATTCGCAGCTGTGCCGCGTCGCATCAACAGAGCGCTTTTGCCGCTCAGTGTTCTGGCTTTTTCCCTGGCTCTCGGCGGCTGCATCGGTACCGAAGGAATTGCCCCACAGGGCAAAGCGTTGGAGGCCAATGCGCTGGCCACCGACGAGGCCATCGCCCACGCCGCCCGTGACGCCCACTGGCCCACCGCACAATGGTGGCAAGCCTACGGCGACCCGCAACTCAATCGCTGGATCGACCTCGCCGTGCAAGGCAGCCCGAGCATGGCCATGGCCGCTGCGCGGGTGCGTCAGGCCAAAGCCCTGGCAGGCGTCGCGCAAGCGGCCGAGTCGTTGCAGATCAATGGCGAGTCGACCCTCAAGCGTCACAACTGGCCAACCGATCCGTTCTACGGTCCCGGTGATCTGGCCAATTCCACCACTTGGGACAACAACGCTGCGCTGGGTTTGAGCTACGCGCTCGACCTCTGGGGCCGCGAGAGCAACGCCAGCGAGCGTGCTGTGGATCTGGCGCACATGAGCGCCGCCGAGGCGCGGCTGGCGCAGTTGGAGTTGCAGAACAACATCGTGCGCGCCTACATCCAGATGTCGCTGCAGTACGCCCAGCGCGACATCGTCGCCGCCACGCTCAAACAGCAACAGCAGATTCTCGATCTGGCGCACAAGCGTCTGGACGGCGGGATCGGCACGCACTTCGAAGTCAGTCAGGCCCAAACGCCGTTGCCGGAAACCCATCGACAACTCGATGCGCTGGACGAGGAAATTGCCCTGAGCCGCAATCAACTGGCCGCATTGGCGGGCAAGGGGCCGGGCGAGGGGGCGCAGTTGCAGCGTCCGACCTTGTCTCTCGGCGCTGCATTGAAATTGCCCGGCGCGCTGCCCGCCCAATTGCTCGGCCAGCGTCCGGACGTGGTTGCCAGTCGCTGGCAAGTGGCGGCGCAGGCGCGGGGGATCGATGTGGCGCACGCCGGGTTTTATCCCAACGTCGACCTGGTCGGCAGCCTTGGTTACATGGCCACCGGCGGTGGCGCGCTGGAGTTTTTGACCGGCAAGAAGCTCAACTACAACGTTGGCCCGGCAATCTCGTTACCGATCTTCGACGGTGGACGACTGCGTGCCGAATTGGGAGAAGCGTCGGCCGGTTACGACATCGCCGTGGCGCACTACAACCAGACCCTGGTCAATGCGCTGAAAAACATCTCCGATCAATTGATCCGCCGCGAGTCGATGGACAAGCAACAAGGGTTCGCCGCCGAGTCGGTGGCCGCTGCGCAGAAAACGTACGACATCGCGATGATCGCCTATCAACGGGGCCTCACCGATTACCTCAACGTGCTGAACGCGCAAACGTTGCTGTTCAAGCAGCAGCAGGTGCAACAGCAGGTGCAGGCGGCGCGGCTGAGTGCGCATGCCGAGTTGGTGACCGCGCTCGGCGGCGGGCTCGGTGCCGGCAACGACGTGCCGACTGCCGAACAAACCCAAGCCCCGAAACCCCCGGCCCTTTTACGGTGAACCCAAAACCTGTTGTGCGAGCCTGCTCGCGATGAGGGCGCGTCAGTTGGCTTTTTCGTCGACTGACACACCGCTGTCACTCGCACGCTAGCGCCCACATGTTTTGCGACCTGACTGAACTTCATTGAGCACAATCAAATGACTCCCTTGCCCGCCCCGCTGCGCTGGCTCTACTCCCTGGAATGGCGCCGGGGTGTGTTCGACTGGGCGCGCAGCGATGGCGTGACCTGGGTCTACATCTTCAAGGTGCTGTTCGCCGCTTTCCTGACCCTGTGGCTGGCGATGCGTCTGGAACTGCCGCAGCCGCGCACCGCGATGATCACGGTGTTCATCGTCATGCAGCCGCAGAGCGGTCATGTATTTGCCAAGAGTTTCTATCGCTTCCTCGGCACCCTCGCCGGGTCGGCGATGATGGTCACGCTGATTGCGTTGTTTGCGCAGAACACCGAGTTGTTTCTCGGCTCGCTGGCAATCTGGGTGGGCATCTGCTCGGCCGGTGCCGCACGCTGCCGTAACTTCCGTGCTTACGGTTTTGTGCTGGCCGGCTACACCGCTGCGATGGTCGGTTTGCCAGCGTTGGCGCACCCGGATGGCGCGTTCATGGCGGCGGTATGGCGGGTGCTGGAAATCTCCCTGGGGATTGTCTGCTCGACCGTGATCAGCGCCGCGATTGTGCCGCAGACCGCCAGCGCCGCTATGCGCAACGCGTTGTATCAGCGCTTTGGTGTGTTTGCCTTGTTCGTCACCAATGGCCTGCGCGGGCGAAGCAAAGCGCAAGACTTTGAAGCCAGCAACGTACGGTTCATCGCCGAAGCCGTGGGCCTGGAAGGGCTGCGCAGCGTGACCGTGTTCGAAGACCCGCACATGCGTCGGCGCAACGGTCGGCTGAGTCGTTTGAACAGTGAGTTCATGGGCATCACCACCCGTTTCAATGCGCTGCATCAGTTGCTCGAACGCTTGCGTGGCTATGACGAAGAACACGTCGTGGTGGCGATCAGACCCGGTTTGCAGGATCTGGCCGAAGTGCTCGATGGCTTCAGTGGCCGTGCCTTGACCAGCCCCGATGCGGCACGGCTGGTCGCGGCGCTGGCGACCTACAAAGAAGGCTTGCCGGCGCGGGTGCGCAGCTTGCGGGCAATCTTTCAGGAGTGCGAGCCGAGCGACGCCGAGCAACTGGATTTTCACACCGCGTACGAGTTGCTCTATCGCTTCGTCGATGACCTGCACAGTTATGCACAGACCCACGCCTCGCTCGCCGATCACCGCCACGAACGCGAGCGCTGGGACGAGCCGTTCACCTCGCAAACCAACTGGTGGGCAGCCGCGGCGTCGGGCATTCGCGCCTCGTTTATTTTGATCGTGCTGGGCAGTTATTGGGTCGCGACGGCATGGCCGAGTGGTGCGACGATGACGCTGATCGCCGCGGCCACAGTGGGCCTGTCCGCCGCCACGCCAAACCCGAAACGCATGGCCTTTCAAATGGCTTGCGGCACCTTCCTCGGCGCACTGATCGGCTTCGTCGAAATGTTTTTCATCTTCCCGTGGATCGACGGTTTCCCGTTGCTGTGCGTGATGCTCGCGCCGGTGATCGTGCTGGGCTCGTTCCTGACCTCGCGGCCGCAGTACGCCGGTGTCGGCCTCGGTCTGTTGATCTTCTTCAGCACCGGTTCTGTACCGGACAACCTGACTGTCTACAACCCGTACGCCTTCATCAACGACTACATCGCCATGGTCATGGGCATGCTGGTCTGTGCGGCGGCTGGCGCGATTATCCTGCCGCCCAACAGCCGTTGGTTGTGGCAGCGTCTGGAGCAGGATCTGCGTGGCCAGGTGGTCTATGCGATCAGTGGCAAGCTCAAAGGCCTGGCGTCGAGTTTCGAGAGCCGTACCCGCGACTTGTTGCATCAGGCCTACGGTCTGGCGACGGGCCAGCCGACCGTGCAAAAGAACCTGTTGCGCTGGATGTTCGTGGTGCTCGAAGTCGGTCACGCGATCATTGAGTTGCGCAAGGAACAGGCGATCTTGCCGGTGCACCCGGCCTATGCCGAATCGCAGCCGTGGCGTCAGGCGATCCGCGTGATGGGCCGGGCGTTGGTGCGGCTGTTCTTGCAGCCCAATCAAAGCAATCTGGAGCGCGCACTGGTGGCGGTCGATCACGCGATCAGCCGGGTCGCGGCCACCGATGAGCCGTTCGCACCGCACTTCGACACCTCCGCGCTGCGCCGGGTGAAGAGCTATCTGCACTTCATTCGCACCTCATTGCTCGACCCGCAATCACCGCTTGCTGCGCTCACGCAAGCCAAGCCTGAAGGACTTGCCCATGCCCCGTGAAATCGCTTTCCACGGCGTGTACATGCCGACCATGACCCTGATGTTTTTCATCGCTGCAGCGCTGGCCTGGGCGCTGGACCGGTTTCTCTCAGGGTTCGATCTGTACCGCTTCTTCTGGCACCCGGCGCTGCTGCGCCTGAGTCTGTTTACTTGTCTGTTCGGCGCCTTGGCGCTGACTGTCTACCGTTGAGAACGTACTGATGAAAAAGTTTTTCAGCCTGCTCGCGACCCTGTTGGTGCTGGCCCTCGCGCTGTGGATCGGCCGCACGTTGTGGGTGCATTACATGAACACGCCGTGGACGCGGGATGGGCGGGTTCGTGCGGACATCATCAACGTCGCCGCCGATGTCACCGGTGAAGTGATCGACGTACCGGTGCGCGATAACCAGTTGGTGAAGAAGGGCGACTTGCTGATGCAGATCGACCCGGAGCACTACCGCATTGCGGTGAAACAGGCGCAGTCGCTGGTGGCTTCACGCAAGTCGACCTGGCAGATGCGCAAGGTCAACGCCCACCGCCGCGCCGATCTGGACAACCTGGTGATCTCCAAGGAAAACCGCGACGACGCGAGCAACATCGCCGACGCTGCACTGGCTGACTACCAGCACGCCCAAGCGCAACTGGAAGCCGCTGAACTCAACCTCAAACGCACCGAAGTGCGCGCAGCGGTGGACGGCTATGTGACCAACCTCAACGTCCATCGCGGCGACTACGCACGCATCGGCGAGGCGAAAATGGCCGTGGTCGACATGAACTCGTTCTGGGTTTACGGCTTCTTTGAAGAGACCAAACTGCCCCATGTACGCGTCGGTGATCAGGCCGACATGCAACTGATGAGCGGCGAAGTCTTGAAGGGGCATGTGGAAAGTATCTCGCGCGGCATCTACGACCGCGACAACCCGCAAAGTCGCGAGCTGATTGCCGATGTGAACCCGACCTTCAACTGGGTGCGACTGGCCCAGCGCGTGCCGGTACGCATTCACATTGATGAAGTGCCGGCGGGGGGGCTGTTGGCAGCGGGGATGACTTGTACGGTGGTGGTGAAGCAGGACGCTGTGGATAACGGATAGACCGCGTGGCTGCCAGCGCTAGCAGGCTCCCACAGAGGTTCTTCGGTGTGACACAGACCTGTGTGTGAGTGAGCCTGCTCGCGACTGAGCTTATCGGTAGAACGTGTTGACTACCCGCAGTCCAGACTCGATGGCTTCGTCCACCGACAATGCTTGATCTTCCATGAGGGCGACGATCCGCGGGTCTGTTGCGATATTCGCGTCAGGCTTTTTCAACTGAGCGGCGCGGTTCAGTACGATGTAGGCCACAACGTCGCCACGGTTTTTGGTGAAGGGCTGCTCGATAGCAGTGCGCATGGTTTGCTTCACATAGTCGTAACGCTCGACAGATGACATGCCCTTGAAGGTGTCCGGATAGTTCTGATAGATATCGGCGGAGTAACGTCCGACGTCTTCTTCGCGTGCTTCAGCGAACAATGTTTTCTTGCTGGTGACCTGGGTGACAAGTTCGCTGTAAAGCTTGTCGCCTTCGGCGATCTGAGCGGCGTTCATCTTGGCTTTCAGGTCAGCGCCCGCCGTGGTGTCTTCGGCTTTGGCCATGATCCTGGTCCAGGCGTAGGCGGCGCTCAGGTTACCCAGTTCCTCGTATTGCTCGATCAATATCTGCTGGGATTCGGCATAGCCATGCAGCGAGGAACGCTCCAGCCAGCGAGTGGCGAGCGCAGCATCTTGCCGGGTCCCGACTTTGCCGTATTTGTAGCTCTCGTACATACCGTATTCCGCGCACCAGTCGTTCTGCGTCGCTGCGTAAGCCATGTAGTTGAAGGCTTCGGTGTTACGTTGGTCGGCGGTCAGGGTTGAGTCATAGCGGGTGGTCATCGACAGGTAGCAAAACGCGCGAGTGTGCTTGGGGGCGGCCATGACCATGCAGGTTTTGGCGTCCTTGTACTCTCCGTTTTCGTACAACCGGTAGCCGACGCCATACAGAATGTCGCTGTCCATCTGCGCGTTGCAATGCTCGTTGGCGGTCACGACCGGCAGCACGTTTTGCAGGGTCAGTTTGGGCAGCGTGTCATTGAGGGGCAGTTCTTTGGTCGCGCAGCCTGCCAGCACCGTGAGCAATGCCAGAGGCAATACGTTGAAGAGTTTCAAGGGATGTTTCCTGATCTGAATTGATGCGTGTGAGCAGAGCTCGCGTCAGGCAGGTCAACAAAGCAGCGACCGCTTCGGGCGGAAACAGTCGGGGAGGGGGAGATCAGTGTTCAGCAATTCCCTTGCTTCGATGCTTGCCCCAGCGACTCCATGCGCTATCGGGTTTCGGGTTCACATGAAGCGTCGGGTACTTCATGCGCGGCGCATTCTACGTAGATCGACCGGTTTGGCCATTTCATCAGTTGTAATCAAAAGTTTCCGCGCAAGCCGAACCGCTTCATCAACGCCGATTCCAGCAACCCCTTGGGCAACAACGTTGCCAGCAACGGTAACGCCCGGCTGCCATTGCCGAGACGGATCAGGCGTGGCGGCTTGCGCTGCTGCACGGCCTTGAGGACCCCGGCGGCAAACTCACTGGCCGGTGTCGGCTTGTCCTGCGAGGCCTTGGCCCGTGCGCGAATGCCTTCACGCAGGGGAAACCATGGCGATTGCTCGTTGATCAACTGCTCAGCCTCATGCCCGGCGCTTTTGGCGAAACTCGATTGAATCGCCCCCGGTTGCACTTCCATCACGCGAATGCCCAACGGCGCCAACTCCATGCGCAGCGCATCGCTCAAGGCATGCACCGCCGCTTTCGAGGCGCAGTAGGCACCGGCGAACGGCGTGACCAAAACGCCGGAAACGCTGCCGATATTCACCACCAGCCCTTTGCCCCGGCGCAGGGCGGGGAACAGTGCGCGGGTGACACCGATAATGGAGAAAACATTGGTTTCGAACTGGCGCTGCATGGCGGGCACACCGCCGTCGAGCAACGGGCCCATGGCGCCGTAACCGGCGTTGTTAATGAGCACGTCGAGGCTGCCGTGTTGCTGGTTGATCCGTTCGCCGAGTTGTTCCAGTGCCGCGCCGTCGTTGACGTCCAGTTGAATCGCGGTAAACCCGGCGACGCTGAGCGCGGCGATGTCTTCAGGCTTGCGTGCAGTGGCCCAGACTTCAAAACCGGCGCTTTTGAACGCATCGGCCAGCGCACGGCCAATGCCGCTGGAACAACCGGTAATCAACGCAACGGGCATGGCGCATTCCTTGTGCAAAAAAGTGGGGAAGGGGATCAGTCGGAGAAACTGCCCTGCAATCGCTCGGCGCGAAACTCCAGGGTTTGCGGGCGATAACCGGGGCGCAGGGGCGGCATGGGCAGGCAGTCTTCCCAATCAGCGCCGGCCTGTAACTCGCCGGGGCCGCGATAACGCGGGGCGGTGTATTGGTTATCGGCCAGATTCACGGTGTCGCCGGGTGCGTAGGCACCGATGCGCCAGCGCAGTTCGGTCAGTGGCACATCGTTGCCGTTGTTCATCTTCAGTTGCAACGGCCGATCCGCGGGGCATTGTTCCGGTGCGTAGCTGATGCGCATCTCCAGGCGAGCCAATTGCTTGACCTCGCGGTTGTCCAGCCAAACGACCCACATCGCCACCAACCCCAAGCCGATAGCCGCCGCTACGGAGACAGGCAGGGCCTTGGCCGGATAGCGCAACAACAGGATCAACCAAGTGATGATCAGCAAGATGCCGATGAACATGTTTGAACGCTCCTTGAACACTCCTTGAACACGTGCCCACCATCCTACCGAAGGGGCGCGGGAATGGACATTCGGCTGTTAAACCGGGCACCGTCGGTCGGGACTGTAATTTCTGACAGTTGGCAGGGCCGTTCGCCGCTGCTCTGATGTTCGAGGTAAAGGGATGCCGGCGCGGCGCGGCGCGGGCCGGCAGCGATCGCCAATTACTCACAAAGCTATCGGTATGACGCTGGCGGCAATCTGCTCAAATTGATTCACGTCGGTGCACAAAACCCGGGCCATGACCTGCAAGCCGCCCGCTACAGCAATCGCTGTCTGCCCTGGCGCAAGTTACAAGAACATTCGCTATTCGGGCAAGGAACGCGATGCCACCGGTTTGTATGACTTCGGCCATCGCTATTACATCCCGTGGTTGCAGCGCTGGTTGAATCCGGACCCTGCCGGGGCCATCGATGGCCATAACCGCTACCGGGCGATGCGCAACAGTCCTGTGGTCTATCGAGACAGCGACGGACGCAAGCCAGAGAAGAAACTCGATGATCGGGTCTATCACGATCTGGCCGAGCAAAAACTGGTCAGCCCGATCCAGGCGGCCGGCATGCAACCGGTGCGCAATTATTTTCAGAGCAGTCCGGACCCGAAAGTGCAGGACTACCGACGGCAAATTCCCGTTGAACTGGCAAAGCTGGAGGCCAAAAGCGGCGCGCTGCTCAATACCCATGAGGCCCACGTCAGGGCCGTCGTGATCACCGAAACTTCTCCGCCGTCGGGCCCTGTGATGTATCACGGCGGCGAAGTGCTTTCAGCGGGACTCAGTACGCTCCTTGGCGAAGTGATCGTGCAGGGTGGGAACGTTATAGACCCGCGCGGGAAGAGCAAGCGGTCAAGACTGCCCAGTCCTCTGGGTGAAAGGCTGGCTGAATGTAGAGACCTGCAAAAAAGCCCCCGCCCAACCCACTGCGGATAGGGGACGCAGTGGGCTGGACGAGGGCTTTTTATTGCAGGTCGATCACTGCGCGATGGTTTTCACCGACACGCCGCGTTCGATCGGGGTCGAGCGACCGTAGATGTCTTCGAAACGCTCGATATCGTCTTCACCCAGGTACGAACCGGACTGCACTTCGATGATTTCCAGCGGGATCTTGCCGGGGTTGCGCAGGCGATGCACCGAGGCGATCGGGATGTAGGTCGACTGGTTTTCGCAGAGCAGGAACACGTTTTCATCGCAGGTCACTTCGGCGGTGCCGCTGACCACGATCCAGTGCTCGGCGCGGTGGTGGTGCATCTGCAGCGACAGGCACGCACCCGGTTTGACCGAGATGTGCTTGACCTGGAAACGCCCGCCCATGTCCACCGAGTCGTAAGAACCCCACGGACGATAGACCTCGCAGTGGTTCTGGGTTTCGCTGCGGCCCTGCTCGTTGAGTGTGTTGACCATCTGCTTGACGCCTTGGACCTTGTCCTTGTGGGCGATCATCATGGCGTCCTTGGTTTCGACCACGACGATGTTTTCCAGACCGATCACCGACACCAGTTTGCCGTTGCCGTGGATCATGCAGTTCTTGCTGTCCTGAATGACCACGTCGCCCTTGGTGACGTTGCCGTTGGCGTCCTTCTCGTTGACTTCCCACAGCGACGACCAGCAACCGACATCGCTCCAGCCGGCGGTCAGCGGCACCACGCAGGCGCGCTGGGTTTTCTCCATCACGGAGTAGTCGATGGAGTTGTCCGGGCAGCAGGCGAAGGTGGCTTCGTCCAGCGTGACGGTGTCGGCGTCTTGCTCGCTGCGCTCAAGGGTCAGCAGGCAGGTGTCGTAGATGTCCGGGTCGTGCTTTTTCAGTTCTTCGAGGAAGCGGCTGGCGCGGAACAGGAACATGCCGCTGTTCCAGTAGTAACCGCCGGACTCGACGTACTCGGTAGCGCGTTTCACATCGGGTTTTTCGACAAAGTGCGAAACGCGGCTGACGCCTTCTGGCAACAACGAATCGTTGCTGGACTTGATGTAGCCGTAACCGGTTTCCGGTTTCGTTGCGGGTACGCCGAACAACACCATTTCACCGTTTTCGGCGGCGACGGTGGCCAGAGCCAGTGCGCGTTGCAGGGCTTTCTGATCTTCCAGAACGTGGTCGGCCGGCAGCACCAGCATCAGTTCGTCGCGACCTTCATTGACCAGCATCATCGCGGTCAACGCCACGGCCGGCGCGGTGTTGCGGCCGAACGGTTCCATCAGGATGCGTTGGCATTCCAGGTTACGGTTGCTCAACTGCTCGTTGACGATGAAGCGGTGATCCTTGTTGCAGACCACGATGGGCGTGTCCATGCCTTCGAACACCAGGCGTTCCAGGGTTTGCTGGAACAGCGTGTGTTCGCCGGTCAGGGCGAGGAATTGCTTGGGGAACTGTTTACGCGAAAGCGGCCAAAGACGTGAACCGCTACCACCTGACAAGATCACCGGAATCATATTGTTTACTCCATAAAATCGATTGGGTTAGAGCCACGAACCTGTGTCGTTTCACTCTTGTTTTTGTCTCGTATCCGAACTGACAACCCTCCCACAGCGGGGACGGGGTCAGGCAGGAAAAATTGTTAGCGCGTCGACACCGGGCGTTTCACCCAGACCGGCGACAGGTTGCTGCCGTTACCGGTGACGTACAGCACCGCGGCTTCACCGCGTTCCAGCGCGACCGGTTTCACGTCGCTGACTTTTTTGTCGCCCTCAAACAGCGCCAGGCTGACTTTCACCGGGTTGATTTCACGTTCGCCACGGCCCTTGGCGGCGACGCTCTTGACCACTTCGGTCTTGCCGTCGGCGGTTTTCAGGGTCAGCGGTTTGTCGCTGAGGTTCTGCACGCGCACCAGGGATTTCTGCTTGTTCTTGAACGGCGGCTCTTCGATCAGTTGCGGCGCGCCGGAGGCGTTGTTGACCAGGGTGTAGTAGTGGTCACCGGCGAGTTTCACCGCCAGGCTCTGGCTGCCGACCTTGGCGCTGTAATCGCCGCCCGGCATGAAGCTGAAGTCGCTGCTGGCCAGTGGTGCGATATCGCTCAGGCTGGTGCTGCCGACAGTGGCGCTGACTTCGGCGTTGCTGGCGTTGTAGACCCGCACGAAGGTCGAGCCTTTCGGTGCGGTCGGGCCGTAGAGCGCGGCGTCGCCACCGGCAAAGGCCTGGACCGACAGCACGCTCAGACCTGCAACCAGTGCAATGCGTTTCACGAGACTTTGATGATTGGTAGTGAAAGTCATGGTGTACCTCTCTTTCAGTTTTGCGCCCGGTCGGGCGTCTCGGATTGAGTGTTTACAGCGACGTTTTGTTGGCGGGCGCCGGCTTGTTTAAGCTCTGCGACCCACTGCGGGTCGGCGTCGCCGATTTCGTTGTTCACAGGCAGATAACGTTCAGGAAACTCCCAGATCAGCACCTGTGGCGAGCTGTTCTTGAAGTCATCGCTTTTGAGGTAGCTGAGCATCGGTCGAATCGGGCCGTGGCCGTCCTCGGCGTAGCTCACCACGTCGCTGTGCAGCGCTTGTTTGAGTGCGCCGACGAAGTTCCAGTTGGGGTTGGCGCTGTAGCTGGTACCGACCAATGCGACCGGTACTTCGTTGTTGGCGAACAGGGCGTCGTCACCGGCCGGCTGATCACCCGCGGCCACGGTCTTGCGCTTTTGCAGTGGCTCTTGCGCCGGCATCAGGTTTTCGAACAGCGGGTCCAGCGGCAGGAACAGACGCAGGTCGCCCTTGTGCGTGACCTTCTCGGCCGGCGTGGTGACAAAGCGCTGCGGCTCGCCGCTGAGCGGGAACTTGTCAGTGATGGTTTTCGCCAGGGTGTTGGCCGCAACCTCGGCGCCCTCAGGCGTCCAGTGCGTGTCGGTGCGCAGGAACACTTGCTGACCGTTCTGCTTGGCCTGTTGCAATGGCTTGAGCAGGTCGGGGGCGAGGATCTTGTCCGCCGCCACGCGGGCGTGGAAATCCTGATAGAGGTTTTCGTGGATGCTCGCCGGTTTCACTTCACCTAGGTGCTCCGGGTACAGGCGAACCTTGGCCGGCACGATCGCCATCACCAGTTTCACGCCTTTGGCTTTCAAGGTCTGGCGCACGCCTTCGACCAGCGCGTAGTTGCCTTGCAGGTTCAACTCTTCGTTGACGATCGGGTTGAATTCCTCGTCGCTGTACAACCACTGATCGCGACCGAGCACCACGCCCGGACGGCCTTCGTTGAACAGTTTGAAATCCAGCGCGGCCCAGAGATTGGTGCCCAGACGCTTGATCGGGAATTCATCGTCGTAATGGGTTTCCACAGCCTTGGTCCAGCGGCCGTTGAGCACTGTCGCGTCGGCGTTGGTGCTGAAACCGAAAAAGCTGCGCACTGACCACAGACCCAAGACCAGCAGAGTCACCAGGAACAGGGCGATGTAGAAAATGCGTAATGAGCGGGTCATGTCAGATCCCTCAGAACTGGAAGTAAAGGAACGGCGAGAAGCTTTGCGCCGAGAGTTTGAGAATCGAGGCGATGAACAGCAGCAGGATCAAGCCGCGCATCACGTAGCGTGACCAGTCCGCCGTCCAGTAGGCCGCTTGCACCTGGGCTTCAACGCCGACGGTGTAGCCAGGCTCGTGGATGCTCGCCGGGTTTTCGCCGGGGGCAGCCTTGATCATTCCTGGGGTCGCAGCGGCCGGGCCGTCGGTTTCGACGTTGACCGCTGGCTTGGTTTTGACCGGAGGCTGGTTGGTGTACAGATCACGCAGACCGAAGAACGCCAGCGTCACGTAAGCCACCACCAGCGTCGCCACTTGCAGGCCGGTGAGGCTGGCCTGATTGAGTTCCGACAGCGACCAGTCGCCGAAGCTGAACATCGCGCCGTACATGCGCCCGGCAACGTGCAGGTTCTCGGCACGGAAGATCACCCAGCCCATGACCACCAGCAGGAAGGTCAGCGCCCAGCGGATCGGGTTGAGGCTGCGCGGCGAGGTATTCAGGCCCAGCGCTTTTTCAATCGCCAGCCACATGCCGTGCCAGGCGCCCCAAACGATGTAAGTGATGTTCGCGCCGTGCCACAGACCGCCCAAAAGCATGGTCAGGAACAGGTTGCGATAGGTCATCAGCGTGCCTTTGCGGTTACCGCCGAGGGTGATGTAGAGGTAGTCACGCAACCAGGTCGACAGGCTGATGTGCCAGCGGCGCCAGAACTCGGTGATCGACTGGCTGATGTACGGCTGTTTGAAGTTTTCCATGAAGCGGAAACCCATCATCAAACCCAGGCCGATGGCCATGTCGCTGTAACCGGAGAAGTCGAAATACAGCTGCGCGGTGTAGGCCAGCGCGCCGAGCCAGGCATCGCCCGTGGTCGGGTTTTGCAGGGCGAAGCAATGGTCGGCCACCACCGCGAGGGTGTCGGCGATGAAGACCTTCTTGATGAAACCCTGCATGAACCGCGTGCAGCCTTCGGAGAATTTGTCGAGGGTGTGCGTGCGGTTGTTGAACTGGTCGGCCAGGTCACGAAAACGCAACACCGGGCCGGCAATCAGGTGCGGGAAGATCGCCACGAACGCGGCAAAGTCGATCAGGTTGCGCGTGGCCGGGGTGTCGCCGCGATACACGTCGATGATGTAGCTGATCGACTCGAAGATGTAGAACGAGATACCGATCGGCAGCAGTACGTGGGTCAGGATGAACGGCTCAAGACCGACCGAGGTCATCATCGCGTTGATGCTGTCGACGCCGAAGTTGGCGTATTTGAAGTAGCCCAGGATGCACAGATCCACCGCGACGCCGGCCAGCAGCCAGCGCTGGGCCGGTTTGGTACGCACGCCGGCGGCACCGACTTTGAGGCCGATCCAGTAGTTCCACAGCGTCACCGCTGCAAACAGGGCGAGGAAGTCCACGCGCCACCAGGCATAGAACACGTAGCTGGCGATCAGCAGCAGCAGGTTGCGATAGCGTTGCCCGCTCAGGTAGTACAAGCCGAGAAAGATCGGCAAGAACAGAAACAGGAACACGTTGGATGAAAATACCATCCCGATCTCTCCATGTTTGAACCAACAGTCAAGGGCCAAAGCCCCCCCAAACCCCCCGTGAAAATTCAGGGGGCGACATCACTTCACTGTGAGAGCGAGCAAGCCCGCTCCCACAGGGGATTGCATTCCTTCTTACGAACCCTTGTTGCCCTTCTCATGCGCCGGGTCGTAGACCTTGGTCAGGTCGCCACCCAGGCGGAAGGTCTTGAACGGTTGCATCCCGTGCTTCTTCTCCAGCACATCCGCCGAGCAGGTGTAGAGGGTGCAGAACGGTTCGAGCCAAGCGAATTTCATGTCCTCTTTCAGGTCGGTCATGTCCTGTTTTTTGCCGTTCTTCTTCTCGAATTCATCCGGGTTTTTCACCCCGGACAGCACGCGATCAGCCAAGCGTTTCAGTGCGCCATTGTTTTCCTGGCGCAGATCGACACCGTTGACCTGGGCGAAACTGGCGATCATCGCCAGCGGCGGCAGGGCGTAGTTGTGATAGGCGAGGGCGCGTTGCTGGCGCTTGAGTTCGTTCGGCAGGTAGCCGTCGGCGTCGATCTGATTGGCGCCGACCTTGTATTCCTTCACTGCCCAATCGAACAGGTCGCGGCGGTTGGTCGCGACCGACGTCGCCATCACCGACCACGCCGCCCAGTACGAATGGTTGTTGGTTTTTTCCAGCGGCAGATTGTCCCAGTCGCTGATCACCTGATCGGCCATTTTGCTGAACCAGGCTTCGATCACCTGCGCTTGCTGCTGATGCTCCGCCAGTGGATGCGAGTCGGAGAATTTCAGGCGAATGTACGAAGAGGCCATGCTGCCCAGCGCCCATTTGCGCATCGATTTGCCGGTGTGGTTGAAGTCTTTCGACATCAAGGCGTCGGACTTGGCCCACGCGGCCAGCCAGTCCAGCGTGCAATCGAGCTGCTCCGGGCGACCATCACGCATGAACTGCATGACGCGTTTGGCGGTGCCGCGTTCCAGCGTGGTGATGTCTTTGGTGGTGTCGCGGAAGGCTTTTTCCGATTGCACATTGAGCGTCGCGCGGGCCTTGTCCGAGCCTTCGTATTTGCTGCGAAATTGCAGCGGGCCGGTGTACGGCGTCGGCATTGCGTCGCAGCCTTCGCTTTTGTCGCTGGTCTTGAATTTATCCACAGGGGCGAAGTAGCCCTGAGGTGGACGCAGTGGCGCCGCGGCCTGAGTCGCCCCGGCGAACATCGCCAGGGTGAGCAGGGATGGCGCAAGCAGGTGTTTGATCGTTCGATTTCGCATAGCAGACCTCATTGCCCGACCTGAGCGGTGTGTTGCCCAGCGCCCGGGAATACGTTGCGTTTGCAGATTTTCGCTTCGACTTTCTGTGGCGCGGTGCCCGCTTCCGGGCCCTGAACTTCGACTGCCAGCAGGTTTTGCGAGCCCCAGTCTTCGTCGGTGCGCAACTCAAAGGCGAAACGACCGTCGGTGTCGGAGGTTTCCGGTTTCTCGATCTTGATGTCCTCGTGGCGACCGTTCATGTACCAGAGGGTGGCTTGCAGGGTTTTCACCGAGGTGTCGGCGAAACGGATGTCAACCTGATGACTGCTGTTTTGCAGGTTCATGTTCTTGCTGTTGACCAGCAGTTCCTGTTTGCTGCCCGGTTTCAGCGTGGTGCTGGCGCTCATCTGAGCGTCTTTGCCTTCGCAGCCGTTATCGAGCAGCGCCATCATCTGGCGGTAGATGGTTTCCTGATCGAGGCGATACAGCGGCGAGAACTCCCAGATGAGAATTTTCGGCGGGCTCTTCTGGAATTCGTCGCTGCCCAGGTACTGCAACATCGAACCTTCCAGACCACCGCCGGGGAAGGCAACGTTGAGAATGTCGGCACCGATGTCTTCTTGCAGGAAACCGGCGAAGTTGTAGTTCTTGCCGCTGTGGGACGTACCGACCAGGGTGATTTGCGGGTTGCCGGAATCGCCGAACAGATCGCCGTCAGCGGCCTCGCCTTTCGGCTCGGTGGTGAACTGATCCATGTACTGGATCGCGTAACTGGTGCCGCACAGTTGCCCGGCCATGTTATGCAAAGTGCCGGTTTTGCCCATGCGGCCGGACCGCTTGGTCTCGAACTCACGCTTGGGAATGTCGGCGAAGGCCGGGATCTGCTTGACCTTCTCGGCGACGATTTTTGCCGTGCGCTGCGCGCCGTATGGCGTCCAGTGCTGGTCGCCACGGAAATAGAAATCGTGGGCGGGCAGGGTGTCCGGCAGCGATTCGTTGGTCAGCGGCGACAGGTCCGGCACCACGTAGCCCATCTGCGCAAAACGGCCGAGCATGGTCTTGTAGTTGCCCAAAGCCTTCTCGTAATCGAACGCGGCTTTTTCCTGCGGGTTGAGTTTGTTGCGGTTCACCAGGCCCCGGGTCGGTTGATAGACGATCACCAGTTCCACGCCTTTGCTCTTGAACGCATCGTGCAACTGTTGCAGGCGTTTGTAGCCGGCCGGGGTGGTGTTGAATTCGGTGCGCAGGTCTTCCTGAGTCCGGAACAGCCAGTCGCCTTGCGCCTGCACCAGGGTGGTGAAGTTCTGCTGATAACGCGTGGTGTAGTTCTTCGCGTCATGGGCGGCCGGGCACAGGTTGCAGCACGGCTCGGCGGTGAACCTGGGCGGGGTGACACCGGCAGCCTCGTCGGCGCGAGCGCCATTGCTGGCGGCCAGAATGCCCACGGTCAGGGCCGACAGGCTGAGTAATCTGATCAAGTGTGGGTGCATAAAATTATCCTCAGTCCTGCAGTTCGGTCTGGCGTTCGACAGGGTCGATCAGCACGGCTTTCTGCTGGCGCACCAGCAGGTCGAGAATTTCATCCTGGCGCTCGCCGAGGATGCCGTTGAAGCTGATGCCGCTGGATTTGGTCGGCGCCAGCATCGACACGCGATACAGCTCGACACTCAAGGGCGAATCGATCGACAGCGGGCCGCTGCCGTTGGCCGCGAGTTCACCGCCCACCACGATCAGCGAGACCTGGGCGTCGAACGGGTCGAGCTTGATGTCACGGTCGGTGTCGGTCAGGTCTTTGATGTGGCCGTAGACGCCGGTCAGGCCGTTGGCCATGGCGATGTTCTCGTAGAGGCGGATGTTCACGCTGTTACGAATGCGGATGCCGTGGCGCTTGTTGCTGATGACCTTGTTGCCCCACAGCAGGTTGTCGGCGGACTCGTAGAGGGTGATGCCGTCGGTGTGGTTCTTGTAGATCTCGTTGTAGGCCACGATGTTGTTGACGCTGTTACGGTCGATCACCAGGCCCGAGAGGTGGTTGTCGTAGCTTTTGTTGTTGAAGATGAAGCTGTCGTTGACCTCACGGGAAATGATGATCCCGTGCTTCTTCTTCGTGCCGTGAACGGTGTTCTGGGCAATGATCAGGCCGTGCGAGCGGTCATGCGGGTCGATGCCGTAGACGATGTTGTCTTTGTAGGTGTTGCCCTTGACCACGAAGTCGCGGGTCTCGTAGCAGTAGAAGCCGTACCACATGTCCGAGAACTCGGAACCGACGATCCAGCCGGTGGGCTCGGGACGCTTGAGTACCTTGGCCATGTTCGGCGTGTACTGGGAAATGCTCACCCCGTACGACTTACTGTTGGCGTAGCCGAAACTGGCCATTTTGCTGTTGACGATGTAGGTCTCGGTGCCACCCCAGGCGAGCAGGAACGGCCGGAATTCCTTCGGCGAACGGAAGGTCGCCGGGCCGTTGTCCTTCTCGCGCCAGCCCGTGACTTTGGTGTCACGCACAAACAACTGGCCGTCGTTGACCAGGAACGAACCGGCCTCTTGTGACAGGCGCAGCTCCTGGGTCTGGCCGTCGATTTCGAGGATGCCTTTACGGCCAACCACGATCGGCAATTTGGCCAGGTACACGCCCGGTGAGGTTTCGCTGAAGTACTGCTTGGGCAGCTTCTGCGCCAACTCTTTGAGGTTCATGTAGCCGTCGTCGACGAAGATCGCCTGCGGGATGCCGTGCTGACGCACCACCCATTCAGCCATTTTGTTGTCGCCGCCGATGAAGTCCTTCAGGGCGTCTTCCTGCATCATCCGGCGCACGCTGATCTTGCCCGGTTGGCTACGGACGATTTTCGCGGCGGCGGCTTCGGCGGTGTAGCCGGAGAGGTCGGGCAGTGTCGGCCTGGCCAGTTCCAGTTCCTCGGTCGGCGCGCTGCTGACGGTATAGGTCTTGGCTTGCTGCAACTCTTTGGCAACGGTGACAGGCTTGACCGGCGCACCGGTGGCGAAGGCGCCAGCGGAGGCCAGCAGCAGGGCGCCGGCCAACAGGCTGAGCGAGCCTTTCCTTGCGTTATTCATGTCGGGCACTCCCTTCGCGGTTTGCATCAGAAGCGCCAGATCACGTCGATGAACGCGCGGTGCATGTACGAATCAACCTGTTTGCCGTAGGCGTCGCCCGGCTTGAACACGCCACCACGCAAACGCACCAGCGCCGAAGGTTCGTCGATCGACTGGCTCAACGCCGCCGGCAACAGGCCTTGCTTGAAGTACTTGGTGACCACCAGATCCATCTCCTGACCCAGATCCTTGTTGCCGTCTTCAAGTGGCAAAGAGGTGCTGGAAAGGATCGCGCCAGTGACGTCGTCGGTGTTGTTTTGCACGGCGTTGATGCCGTTGCTGCCGACCGGTTTGCTACCGTCGACACGCCAGAACTTGTGGTAGATCAGGCTGGCGTCGTACTCGTCGTTGAGCATCCACGAACCGAACAGGGTGGCGGTCTGCATGTTGTTCATTTCGCCACGGAAGGCTTCGCCGAAACGGTGAACGCGCGAACGCGTACCGGTGTAGTTCGAGCGGTTGCTTTCCAGGCCGTTCTGTTCGTAATCGGCGCTGGCGCGGGCATACGCGGCACCGACCTGCCATTGCTGATCGAGGCGCAGACGCACACCAATGTCTGTGGCCCAGCCATTGACGTCATCGCTGCGTTTGGCTTGCGCCGGGCGTGAGCCATCGGCGTTGAGGGCGTTGATCGTGTCGCGCTCGCCGCTCATGCCGGTGATGCTGCCCCAGTAGTTGACGGTGTTGGTGTTGCGCCAGTTGTAGGCGTCGCTGTCGGCGGTCAGGCCGAGCCAACTGATGTCGCCGTTCTCGGTCTTGTCCAGCGAGTCGCGGGGCACGCCCGGTTCGGCGTAATCGAGCTTGCCGTCGTCGTGGGTGTGGTGACCGCGAATGCCGACCCATTGCCCCGGTGTCCACTGGTAAGCGGCATCGGCGTAGGCGTGCAGGCGATCCTTGTCTTTGGGCGCCAGCTCTTTGAGGTCGGTGCGGTATTCGCTGAAGCGTTCGGCAACACCGGCGTTGGCGCGCAACAGGGTGGTGTCGAAGGTCCAGTTCAGCGCTTCGATGTTGGTGTCGCGCCATTGGCCGTCGTCATTGCGCAGGCGCTGGCGACCGAACTTGAGCATCTCGCCCGGGTAAGGGGTGAGGCCGCTGTAGCCGACCCAGAACTCGCGCATTGCCAAGTAGTTTTTCTTGGTCTTGCGGTCACCGTTGTCGGTGGTCTGCGTACCTTCGCTGTCGGACTGCTGCAGGGTGTCGGTCTCGATGATGTCGGTCGAGGTCACGGCCTGACCCATGGCGTAGGCGCTCCACGCGCCGCTTTCGCCGTAGACCCACGGACGCAGGTCGAGCCCGAGGCCGTTGACGTCGCCGCCACCGGCGGTGCCGAGGTCGCGGTCGTCTTCGGACTGGCCGGTGATTTTCACTTCCAGGCCGAAGTTTTTGCTTTCAGTCATCGCAGCCAGTGTCGGGCAAGACCAGATCAGCGCGAAAGTGAGGCCAATGCCGGCCTTCACGAATGGATTGAGCTTCATAGTTTTTCCTCGCCGTCTTCTTCTTGCAGGGCGTGCAGTTGCAGCGTGTTCGGGTTCAGGGCACCACGACTGGCCTGCTCTTGCTGCAGCAGGCGCTGGGCTTGGGCCAGACGCTCGGGCGGCAATTGCGCCTCGAGGGTGGCGGCCAGTTCATTGGCTTGCGGGGTGTTTTGCGCCTTGGCCAATTGGCTGAACACATAGGCGTTGACCGGGTCGGGCTGGGTGCCTTTGCCTTGGGAGAACAGTTGGGCGATGGCGAAGTCGGCGCTGTTCTGGCCGTTGCGCGCAGCGGTCAGCAAGTGGTCGAGAGCCTTCTGCGGATAGACCTTGCCCAGGTAACCACGGCGATAGATCTGGCCGAGGTAGTAATCGGCGGCGACTTCGCGGCCGACGGCTTTCTGGAAATGTTCCTCGGCGACTTTCGCATCGGGCGGGACCATTTTGCCTTCGTAGTAGAGCTTGCCCAGCAACAGTTCGGCACGCGGCTGGTCGGCGGCGCGGCCGTTATCCAGGTACTGCATCATCTGATCGATGTCGCCCAGTTCCGGGAAGTCGTAGAGCAATTGCGCAAGCGTCACCCACGATGCCGGGTAGCCCGGAGCAATCGGTTCGAGCAACGACTGCGCGGTTTTTTCGTCGGTCGTGCCCAGGGTCGGATCGGCCAGCACACGGGCGACCGAATCGACGCGTTGAGCGGTGACGGTGCCACGGCTGTAACCGGCCTGCATCTGCTTGATCAGCTCGGCCTGTTGTTCAGGCTGGGCACGTTTCTGATAGACCGTGGCCAGTTCGACGTAGCAGATGTCGGTGGTGTTGAGCGCGGCTTTGCATATTCTTTCCACGTCATCCAGATGCTGGTCGTAAGTGCCTTGGGTGCGATAGAGCAGCACTTGGGCCAGACCCGCCTCGGGGTAACCGGATTGGCGCCACTGATCGATCTGTTGCTGAGCGTTGATGTTCGGAAAACTGTGCGGGTATTGCAGGTACAGCATCGCCAGCGGGATCAACGTGTTGCCTTCGCCTTGGGCGGCCGCCTTTTTCAGCAGGCTTTCGGCCTCCTGACGCTCGGCTTCGGTGGAACCGGGTTTGGCTACCAGCAAGCGGCCGAGTCGCGCCTGGGCTCGCGATGAAACACTGGCCGCTGCGCGGTAAGTCGCTTCGGCCTGTTTCATTTGCTCGGGGTCGTGGCTGTCGACCTGAATATCTGCCAGGCCCACTTGCGCTTCGCTGTAACCCAGATCGGCCAGTTGCTGATAGTTCTGCGCAGCGGTGGCGGTGTCGCCACGCTTGAGTGCTTCGTTGGCCAGGCGCTGGTCGGGCAGGCCGGCGCAACCGGCCAGACTGACCGCCAATGCCACTGCACACAGCGGCCCCATGTGGGAGCGGGCTTGCTCGCGAAAGCGGTGTGCCAGCCCACATTGATTTTGAATGTTCAACCGCATTCGCGAGCAAGCCCGCTCCCACAAGGGCTGCGGCGTGTTCAACAAAACAGGAATCGTCACAGGCATGTCCTCGACTTAAAGACCGGCAGCCATGGCTTTGTCGATCAGCCAGTTCAGGTTCGGGCCCCGGTCGCTGTTCACTTCCACCGGGCGGCCGGCGAAGCGGCTGTCGAGCGGCTCGTCAGGCTGGATCTGCACGCGGATGTCGGAGGACAGGTCTGCGCTTTTCAGGCTGGTGCTGCTGACAATCTTGCCGGTGCGGGTCTGGTCTTCGCCGGCGATCTGGAAGCTCACAGGCGTACCCGGACGCACGTCGCCGAACTGGCGATAGGAGAACCGCGCATCAACGGTGGCCTGGGTGTTGCGCGGCACCAGTTGGAAGATCACGTCGCCCTTGCTCGCGTATTGACCGTCGGCCACCAGTTGCTGAGCCACGGTGCAGTCGCACGGCGAAGTCAGGGTGCCGGTCATTTGCTTGCCGAACAGTTCCTCGACCTTGGCCGGGGTCAACTGGTCTTCTTCCAGGTGGCCCTTGAGCACGTCAAGCATGCTGGTGCTGAACGTCGCCAGTGGTGCACCTTTGGCGGCGACGCCGTCGGACTTGACCAGGCTCTGCACGGTGCCGTCACGCGGCATGGTGATGTTCATCCCCGGCACGCTGACCAGGCCAGCCTGCGCGTGGCTGACGAAGTACATGCCGTACACCGATTTGAAAATGAAACCGGCGGCGACCAGGCCGACGACAAAAACACCGGCGCTGAACGTCACGGCCTTCAAACGGCCGAACGGCGTCATGCCGGAGCCGCTGTCCTTGACCTTGCGGGCCTTGGTGAAGTTGTCGCGCTGCAGGGTCGCCAGCACTTCACCCATGCTGACGATGTCGCCAGCCAGGTGCGAGGTGATCAAGTGGCGCAGGGTGGAGATATCCTGCGGCTCAAGGTTCTGAAACTGGCAGCCAACGCGACCGCTCGGGCGGTCGTAAGAGCGAACCTGCAGTTCAACGTCCATGGCCAGGCCGAGGTTGTCGATGACAAATTGCAGGCGGGCCTTGTACACCTCGCCGATAGTCAGCGGCAGTTGCCCGGCGTTGAACGCCAGGCCGCCGGCCGAGAGGTCCAGGACCCGCGTTTCAACGGGCGCCCGGTCAGGGCCGAAGAAACGCAGTTTGGCCGGGATTTTCACGCGGGCGTGCTGACGCTGGGCTTCGGATTCATGCACTACATTGGCGTTGACGGCGGTATTCATAGGGGCGATTTCCTTGTTAATTCAAGAGGGGCGGGTCAGACCATCATCAGCAGCACGGCGACGAAAAT
Organism: Pseudomonas sp. EA_65y_Pfl2_P78; assembly: GCF_963970495.1. Classification (NCBI taxonomy): domain Bacteria; kingdom Pseudomonadati; phylum Pseudomonadota; class Gammaproteobacteria; order Pseudomonadales; family Pseudomonadaceae; genus Pseudomonas; species Pseudomonas sp. EA_65y_Pfl2_P78. The sequence continues at coordinate 66,555 of NZ_CAXAON010000011.1, forward strand.
GCTGCCGGCGGAGAAGGTCATGGTCCGAGACGACCAGGTGTTGAACCAACGTTGAAAGCTGGCGAGATCACGGGTCAGGGACGTGGGCTGGCGAGTCCAGGACTGTTGGTCGAGGCGGAAGAACACGTAGATCTTCACCAGCGCACCGACGATCTGGTTGTAATAGAGAATCGCCGGATAAGCCGGGCCGATCCGGTGACCGGAGCAGGACAACAGCAAGGTCAGAATCAGGCGGGTGATGCCGATCCACAGCAGGTAAACCAGAATGAATGCGGTGCCGTACTTGAAGCTGGCGATGATCGCCACGGTCAGGCCGAGCAAGGACGTCCACATCGATACGCGCTGATCAAACAGCACCACCGAGGTGAAGGCGCCGAGGCGTTTCACACCCAGACCCAACGCGCGGGAGTTCTGCCGCAGGTTGTTGCCGTACCAGCGGAACATGAGTTTGCGGCTGGCCTTGATGAAGCTCTTTTCCGGCGGATGTTCAACGGTGTTGATCGCCGCGTCAGGCACGTAAAAGGTGTCGTAACCCAGACGCATCAGGCTGAACCAGCTCGACTTGTCGTCGCCGGTCAAAAACTTGAAACGACCCAGGCGCCAGTGCTGCAGCGAGTCGCTCTCCACGTCGGCGATGAATTCCGGGTTGGTCACCACGGTGGCGCGGAACACCGACATGCGCCCGGTCATGGTCAGTACGCGCTTGGACAGGGCCATCGAACACATGTTGATGTGACGCTGGGCGAAGCGCAGCTTGTGCCATTCGCTCATGATGTAGCCGCCGCGCACTTCGCAGAACTCGTTGGTGGTCAGGCCGCCGACGTTGCCGAACAACTGAAACCACGGCACGGTCTTGCGCACGGTGCCTTCGCCGAGCACGGTGTCGCCATCGATCACGGCGACCACGGCGCGGTCGTCCGGCAGGTGACGGGAGATCGCGCGGAAACCGTAGGCCAGGCCATCACGTTTGCCGGTGCCGGGAATGCGCACGAAGTCGAGCTTGACGCGTTCGGGCGGATTCATCCGCGCCCACAACGCTTTCACCAACAGCTCATCGGACATTTCGACGATCGAGCAGACCACAGTGGTCGGCAGTTCGCAGTCGATGGCTTCGCGGATCACCGAGCTGTAGACCTGCGCGGTGGTGAGCGCGTCGATACGGAAACTGGTGACCATCAGAAACACATGCGAGGGGTCCGCTGCTTTACCCAGCTTGCGCACTTTACGGCGCAGGTGCGGATAAACGATGTAGAGAAAAATCATGCCGCGCACAAAGTGCGTTGCACCCATCGAGTAGCGCCAGATACCCACGGCGCCAATCAGGAAAATGAAGTCCTTCGACTCGGAGTCGAATGTGGACGCGGGCAGCATCAAGGCCAGGCCCATCAGCAGACTCAAATAGAAAAGCCAGCCGGCGGATTGCAGAAAAAAATGTTTGAGCTTGGTCATCAACGTCATCCGAAGGTATTGGAGGCTTCGAGCTGCAAGCCTCGAGCTGTAAGCCGCAGCTCGAGGCTTTTCGCTTAGGGCTGCGTTACCAGCAAATGCCTTCGGTGCGCGTACCGGCGTCGGTGGCTTTGGCCATGAAGCCGACCAGATCGATGACCTGTTTGCCGTGCGGTGCTTGCTGGGCCAGCGAACGGAATTTCTCGTCGCGGTTGCCGAGGATGATCACGTCGGAGTTATCGATGACCGAGTCGAAGTCTGCGTTGAGCAGGGACGACACATGCGGAATCTTCGATTCGATGTAGTCCTTGTTCGCGCCGTGAACACGGGCGTACTCGACGTTGCTGTCGTAGATGCTCAGGTCGTAACCCTTGCCGATCAGCATTTCAGCCAGCTCAACCAGCGGGCTTTCGCGCAGGTCGTCGGTGCCGGCCTTGAAGCTCAAACCGAGGAGAGCGACTTTGCGTTTGTCATGGCTTTCAACGATGTCGAAGGCGTTCTGCACTTGCGATTCGTTGCTGCGCATCAGCGAGTTGAGCAGCGGCGCTTCGACGTCCAGGGAGCCGGCGCGGTAGGTCAGGGCACGCACGTCTTTGGGCAGGCACGAGCCGCCGAACGCGAAGCCCGGACGCATGTAGTACTGGGACAGGTTGAGGGTCTTGTCCTGGCAGACCACCTCCATCACTTCACGGCCATCGACGCCGACGGCTTTGGCGATGTTGCCGATCTCGTTGGCGAAGGTCACTTTGGTCGCGTGCCAGACGTTGCAGGTGTACTTGATCATCTCGGCGACGGCGATGTCCTTGCGGATGATTGGCGCGTCGAGTTCTTCATACAGCGCTTGCAGAACGTCGCCCGAAGCCTTGTCGAACTCGCCGATGACGGTCATCGGTGGCAGGTCGTAGTCGGCGATGGCGGTGGATTCACGCAGGAATTCCGGGTTGACCGCGACGCCGAAATCAACGCCGGCCTTCTTGCCGGAGCAGTCTTCCAGGATCGGGATCACCACGTTGGCAACGGTGCCCGGCAGTACGGTGCTGCGAACGACGATGGTGTGGCGGGTGGTTTTTTCTCGCAGGACAAAACCGATCTCGCGGCACACCGCTTCGATGTAGTTCAGTTCCAGATCGCCGTTCTTCTTGCTCGGCGTGCCGACGCAAATCATCGACAGATCGGTGTCACGAATCGCCTCGGCGAAGTTGGTCGTGCCACGCAGACGACCGGTCTGGACACCCTGTGCCAGAAGTTCGCCCAGGCCCGGTTCAACAATCGGCGATTTGCCGGCGTTGATCATGTCGATCTTGTCTTTGGCAACATCGACGCCAACCACGTCATGGCCCCGTGCAGACAGGCAACCGGCACACACTGCGCCAACGTAACCCAAACCAAATATGCTGATGCGCATCGCAATTACCTCTGTATATATCAGGCCGTTAGAGGGCCGGAGTTAATGGTGTTCAGCGTTCATTAGTGCACTCGAAAGTGCGGCATACAGGCGCCACAATGCCGTGTGCAGGCATACTAAGTTTCGAGTGTCTAAATAAGTGCACTCAAGATGTGCGCAACCAGGCCTTGTTGTTATGACGTGCCCTGTTTTGCAGCCAATCTTCATGTTTGAAGATCTTGGTACAGTCGTTTTTACGCGCTTGATCTCAGGTTTAAGCCTTGTGTATCAAGCGGTTGGGTGCTCAGACGAGCACGTTTACAGGGGCGCGGCCATGGCCTTGCAGGGGATGTTAATGGTGCTTATCTCCTGTCCATCAAGTTGCTTTCAGACTAGTTAGTCATCTAGGCAAGTTGCTGTGACAACTTGGTTACATGGCTATCTGCCTGGCGTAAGTTATCTCGTACAAACTCGGCGAGAATCGTTACCGGTGGTATGAGCTATGCATTTGGACATAGTTCCAGCCCGCTCATCGCGAAATCTGAAATTTCTTGAAATATTGTCAAAGATGGCACTAATCTCAATTTGATAGCACTTTCGTTTTCGACCTTTATTAACAGGCGAATAATCACGTTAGATAGTTTTGTGCCACTACCGTGAAAAAATTCAGGTGCCACTACTGAAAAAAATGAAGAGTGTCGAGTGAAACTAATATTAGAAAAGAGGGTGTTGATTTTATGGCGCCATTAAAATGGCGATATCGAGGGAGGGATTTTTGACATCGTGCTCAATGCACGACTCTTTATAGAAAGCGTCGTGCATTGAGCATGCTTTATTCGGGGGCGTGGTCGCGCAAGAACACCAGCGTGTCCGGTTTCGATTGCTCGGTACTGTAGCGATAACCCTGCACATCGAATTGCTTGAGCAGGGCTGGGTCGTTGATTTTTTCCTGGATCACGAAACGGCTCATCAGGCCTCGGGCCTTTTTCGCGTAGAAGCTGATGATCTTGTACTGGCCGTTCTTCTGGTCCTTGAACTCGGTGTTGATGATCCGCGCGTTCAGGGCGCTGCGTTTGACCGCCGAGAAGTACTCGTTGGAGGCCAGGTTGAGCAGCACGTCGTCGCCCTGATCTGCGAGCGCCTGGTTCAGCCATTCGCTGATGCGCGTGCCCCAAAAGGCGTACAGATCCTTGCCACGGGCGTTGGCCAGTTTGGTGCCCATTTCCAGGCGATACGGTTGCATCAGGTCCAGTGGACGCAGCAGGCCATAAAGGCCGGAGAGCATGCGCAGGTGCTTTTGCGCGTAGTCGAACTGGGCTTCGCTGAAGGACTGCGCGTCGAGACCGGTGTACACGTCACCCTTGAACGCGAGCAGGGCTTGCTTGGCGTTTTCCGCGGTGAAGGCGGGCGTCCAGCTGCCGAAACGCGCGGCGTTGAGGCCGCCGATCTTGTCGGAAACGTGCATCAGTTCGCTGATCTGCGCCGGGCTCAGTTCGCGCAACTGCTGGATCAGCTCCTGGGAGTGGTCGAGGTATTGAGGCTGGGTAAAGCGCTGGGTCGCCGGCGGTGTTTCGTAATCGAGGGTCTTGGCGGGGGAAATCACCATCAGCATGAAGTCGTCTCCTTTAATCGTGGGGGCGATTCTAGGGGGTTGGGGCGGATGACTCCAGCTATCAAGTCCATAGGTGATCGACGGCCTGCTGCGTAACCCCGGTGGGAGCGGGCTTGCTTGCGAAGGGGATGGGGGGAGTGCGGGAAGTTGGGCGGGATCAGCTATAGTGCCGCGCGGGTTTTGTTATGGAGACACCTCTTTGCGCATTGTTCTTTTATTCACCGCGTGGCTATTGAGCTTCGGTGCCGTCGCGGCGCCGGGCGATGTGGCGACGCTGGATCGCAGCACTTGGCCTGAGCAACTGACCAGCCCGACCCTGTTCGATGTCGCTTCGCGTGCGGAAATCCTTATGTTCGCTCGCGGTTTGCTCGGCACCGAGTCCATGGGCGAAGCTGCACTGGCTCAGCGCCTGGGGCTGCGTACAGTCAATATCGACGCGATCAACAGCCTGCGCCAGCGTCTCTGGCAGCGCTTGCTGAGCAGCTATAACTACGCCCAGCAAAGCTGCGATCAGGATGCCTCGTTCTGCTTCCTCGTTGAGGACTTGCCGACGTTGCGCGAGCAGGCCGCCAAGTTTGTGGTCAGTGACGACAGTTTTTACACCCAGTGGGCAGAGCCGAGCCGGATCTTCCATTTGCAGTATCTGGACGAGCTGATGCGCAAGGCTGCGCTGTCACCGCAGACCAGCAATGAATTCGATCGTTTTGGCGACTACGAGCGTAATGGCGACGAGATGCACGACCGGCTGTTTCTGCTGACGTTCGACAGCGCTGCCAATGTGCAACCGGACAACACCGACTGGCTCACCGAGTACCTGCGCAAGGCAAACTTGAGCGGTACTTTCTTCATGCTCGGCAAGGATATCCAGGCGCGGCTGGCCGATCGTTCGGTGAGCAGCCTGCAAGCGGCGTTCTCTCAACAGTGCGTAGGCGTGCAGGGTTGGGAGTTCCGCTCCCATAGCTACTGGCAGGACTGGCAGGATTCGGTGCGCCGCAGCGCCGATCTGGTGAGGAACAAGTTGCCGGAAAACTACGTGCCGCTGTTCCGTCCACCGGAAGGTCAGCGCCGCAGCGACGCACAAGGGTTCTTCAATACCCAGGGCCTGCACGTGGCGCTGTGGGACATCGATGCCCAGGACGGTGCGGGCAAGCTCAAGGGCAACCCAAGCGCGCAGCGAGTGCTGACCCTGATGTTGTTGTGGCGGCACGGGGTGATCAATTTCAACATGAAACAGGATGCGGTGAAGACCTCGCTACCGTGGCTGATCACGCAAACCGCGCAAAGCGGCATTGGTTGGGAAGACTGCCAGGACGGGTTTCGCTGAAAAACGGAAAAAGCCCGGAAACATTGGGCTAGAGGTGGTTTTTTTCGAGGAATCGATGCAGGCGGACTTCCGACTCTAACGGTGTCGACAGAGTCCGCCAAGGGCTTTTCGTCACTTTGCAAAATAAACTTAAAAAAACCGTCAAAGTGCTTTTTTATGTCATGGGTTTTGGAGTATTACGAAGACAGACCGCCGAAACCTGCAACACAGGTGGCGTCTTCCAAGACCCATTTTGTGTGCAGTTCATCTGCTCCTCACCGAGAGCTTCGCAGGTGAATTCGGTAGTCACTTCGAGGCGCAGCACCGCCCAGGTATTGCGTCGAATGGCTCCCACAAAGGTGACCGAGTATGGATGATCACGGACGTAGCCCTTCTTCCAACCAGCCAATCCTTTATGTACTCGATACCAACGTATTGATTCACGATCCAAACGCCCTGCTTAACTTTGAAGAACATCACGTCGCCATCCCGATGACCGTGCTGGAAGAGCTCGACAAGCTCAAGAGCGGGCATCACAGCGTGGCCGCCGAATGCCGTCAGGCCATCCGGCTGATCGACAAGACCCTGGGCGATGCGTCCCCTGAAGACGTTGAACTGGGTGTGCCGATCCAGCGCGGCAAGGGCGGGCCGAAGGGCTTGCTGTCAATTTTGATGAGCAAGCACGCCGAGCCGCATCTGATTCTGCCCGAGCACCTGAACGACAACAAAATCATCAACCAGTTGATCGACCTGCACGCGCGCGATCCGAAAAAACCTGTGGTGCTGGTCACCAAAGACATCAACATGCGCCTCAAGGCGCGCGCCTGCGGCATTGCCGCCGAAGACTACAGCACCGACCAACTGGTCGATGACGTCTCCCTGCTGCCCAACGGCTATCACAACATGACCGGCTCTTTCTGGGACCGCGTGAGCAAGGTCGACACCCGCCAGGACCACGGCCGCACCTGGCATCAGGTGCAACTGATCGACAACCTGCCGGCGGTCCACATCAACGAGTTCATCATTGACGAACAGGGCTTTGTCGGCTGGATCAAGGAGATCGAAGAAGACAAGCTGCTGATCCTCGACCTGCATCAGGAACCGCTGCTCCATCAAGAGGCTTGGGGGCTCAAGCCACGGGACATCTATCAGAGTCTGGCGCTGTACGCGCTGCTGGACCCGGACATCCATCTGGTCAACCTGTCCGGGGCTGCCGGTTCGGGTAAAACCATTCTGGCGCTGGCGGCTGCGATCGAGCAGACCATGGTCAGCAAGCGCTATCGCCGCATTATCGCGACCCGCAGCGTACAAGGGCTGGATCAGGAAATCGGCTTCCTGCCCGGCACCGAAGCGGAAAAAATGGAGCCTTGGCTGGGCGCCATCACCGACAACCTCGAAGCCTTGCACATGGATGACGAAAACACCCATGGCAGCGTCGACTACATCCTCAGCAAAGTGCCGCTGCAATTCAAATCGCTTAACTACATTCGCGGTCGCAGCTTCCAGCAAAGCCTGATCCTGATCGACGAATGCCAGAACCTCACGCCGCACCAGATGAAAACCATCATCACCCGGGCTGGCGCCGGCTCCAAAGTGGTGTGCCTGGGCAACCTGGCGCAGATCGACACCCCTTACCTGTCCGCGACCAGCTCCGGGCTGACGTACCTGACCGAACGCTTCAAAGACTTCCCCAACGGAGTGCACATCACCCTGCAAGGGGTGCCTCGCTCGATCCTGGCCGAATACGCCGAATCGCACCTGTAACCCCGCAAACAAAACCGGGCGGCCCAACAGCCGCCCGGTTTTTTATGGGTAAACACAAAACCAAATGTGGGGCTTGCTCGCGAAGGCAGTGTCTCAGGTCATATTACTGGTGACTGACACTGCGCTTTCGCGAGCAAGCCCGCTCCCTCAGTAGATTTGCGGTGTGGCTGTAATCAAACTCGCGGAAATTTGACTCGCAGGTTTACAATCCCCGCTCCTGATCAGGAGTAATCCCGTGCTGACTCATCTCGATTCCCAAGGTCGCGCCAACATGGTCGACGTCACCGAAAAAGCCGTGACGTTCCGTGAAGCGACGGCCCAAGCGCTGGTGCGCATGCTCCCCGAAACCCTGCAAATGATCGTCAGCGGCGGCCATCCCAAGGGTGATGTGTTCGCCGTGGCGCGTATTGCCGGCATTCAGGCAGCGAAGAAGACCAGCGATCTGATTCCCCTTTGCCACCCGCTGATGCTGACCGGCGTCAAAGTCGAGCTCAGCGCTGAGGGCGATGACGCCGTGCGTATCGTTGCCCGATGCAAGCTCTCGGGCCAGACCGGTGTGGAGATGGAAGCGCTGACCGCTGCCAGCGTCGCCGCCCTGACCATCTACGACATGTGTAAAGCCGTGGATCGCGGCATGACCATCGAAAGCGTGCGCTTGCTGGAGAAAGTCGGCGGCAAGAGCGGGCATTTCCAGGCGGAGCAGCCATGAACCTGACCGTAAAGTTTTTTGCCCGATACCGTGAAGCGCTGGGTATGGACTCACTGCAGGTCGAAGGTGATTTCGCCACGGTCGATGACGTGCGTGCGTTGTTGGTCCAGCGTGACGGCGCCGACGTGCTGGGCGAGCAGAACCTCATGTGTGCGCGCAACGAAGACCTCTGCCAGCTCGACGAACCGGTGGCCGAGGGTGACGAAGTGGCGTTCTTTCCCACCGTGACCGGAGGCTGAACCATGGCGATTCGCGTGCAGGCCACGCCGTTCGATCCGGGCGCTGAAGTCAATGCGATGCACGCGGCCAATGTCGGGGTCGGGGCCGTGGTGAGTTTTGTCGGCTACGTGCGCGACTTCAATGATGGGCTGGATGTAGCGGGGATGTTCCTCGAACACTATCCGGGCATGACCGAAAAGGCCCTTGGCAAAATTGCCGTCGAAGCCGAACAGCGCTGGCCGTTGTTGAAGCTGGAGGTGCTGCACCGCATTGGTGCTCTGGAACCGGGTGAACCGATTGTGTTCGTCGGCGCCGCCAGCGCCCACCGTGAAGCCGCGTTCGATGCTTGCGCCTTTGTCATGGACTACCTCAAAACCCGTGCGCCGTTCTGGAAGAAAGAAAACACCAGCGACGGACCACGTTGGGTTGAGGGGCGTGACAGCGATCATGCCGCCGCAGATCGCTGGAAGGTTTAAAACCGGCGTCACCCTCAAGTCAGTCTTCGCGAGCAAGCCCGCTCCCACATTGGAATGCGTTCCTTTGTGGGAGCGGGCTTGCTCGCGAAAAGGCCCTCAGTCTCACCGTATAAACATCCTGAATCACCCGACCACCGGCCGCTACGATCTGCGCACACCCGATTGACGATGTATACATTTAAGTCCAGTATGGAATTATAAGTACAAAAAAGGCATTCCCCTGTTTCAATTCTTTCTTCTGTCTTGCCAAACCAACAACAACCCGCGAGAGAACGAATATGAAGAAGCTCCCCCTCATCACCGGTCTGGCGTTCAGCCTGCTGGCGTGCAGCAACGTATTCGCTGCCGAGAAAACCCTGCGCATCGGCATCGAAGCCGCTTACCCGCCCTTCGCCTCGAAAACCGACAAAGGTGAAATCGTTGGTTTCGACTACGACATCGGTAACGCCCTGTGTGCGCAGATGAAGGCCAAGTGCGTGTGGGTCGAAGGTGAGTTCGACGGTCTGATTCCTTCCCTGAAGGTGAAGAAAATCGACATGGCGCTGTCGTCCATGACCATTAACGAAGATCGCAAAAAATCGGTGGATTTCAGCCACAAGTACTACTTCACGTCATCGCGTCTGGTGATGAAGGAAGGCGCCACGGTCGATGACCAGTACGCCAGCCTCAAGGGCAAAAACGTCGGCGTGCAGCGCGCAACCACCACCGACCGTTACGCGACCGAGGTGTTTGAACCCAAGGGCATCAACGTCAAGCGCTACAGCAACAACGAAGAAATCTACATGGACCTGGCGGCCGGGCGCCTCGATGCGATTTTTGCTGACACCATTCCACTGAATGACTTTCTGTCGATGCCGCGTGGCAAGGGGTATGCGTTTGTCGGGCCTGAGTTGAAGGATCCGAAGTACGTCGGCGAAGGCGCGGGGATTGCGGTGCGCAAGGGCAATAAGGAATTGGTCAGCGAGTTGAACAGCGCGATCGACGGGATTCGCGCCAGTGGCGAATATCAGAAGATTTCCGAGAAGTATTTCAAGTCCGATATCTACGGCGACTGATCATCCGCCTTCGGGAGCAAGCCGCCTCCCACAGTGATTGCGTCGTACATGAAACCTGTGTACGGCTCGGTCACTGTGGGGGCAAGCTTGCTCGCGAAAAGGCCGCTACGGTCTCTGCAAATCTTTAGCCCTTCAATTCCTTCAAATGCTTGTACACCGTCGCCCGCCCCATGTTCAGCACATTGGCCACGTAGTTCGAGGCGCTCTTGCCCTTGAACGCGCCTTCGGCGTGCAGTGCCAGCACCAGTTCTCGCTTGTGATCGCGGGTCAGCAGATTCAGGCTCAGTTGCCGTTCGCGCAGCCAGGCGTGCAGGAAGGTGTTGATGCGCTCCTGCCAGTCATCGCGAAACAATGAGTCTGGTTGCGGGATCAGTTTGCTCGGCGACAGAAACAGGTCCAGCGCGGCCTTGGCGTTCTCGAACAACGAAATATTCAGATTGATGCACAGCACCGCCTGCGGATGGCCTTCGCTGTCACGCAGCACGGTACTCAGGCTGCGAATTTTTTGACCGTCCCAATTCAACTTTTCGTACGGGCCAATATTGCGCTCGCTGACCTCCTCGCTGAGCATGTCCTCCAGTGATGAATCGTCGCCGATTTCCCGTTTCGACAGGTTGTTGGCGATGTAGTCGACTTTCTGCGTGCGCAGGTCGTGCAGCACCACTTCGGCGTGCGGGAAGAACAGGGTGGCGATGGCGTCGGCGATGGCGCGGAAGTTATCCAGTGCCGGATCGAGTTCGTTGGCGGTCATGACAGTGGAGCTCCAGGCAGCGTCAGCGCCCCCGTAAACAGGAGGCGCTGCGAGTTTGCCGGAATCGGTGGAGCGCGTCATCCGGGGTGTTGCTCAGACAGCCGGGCAGGGGAGAGCATGGCGCTGCTCAGACCGAACTGGTGCAGATGCTCAGGCAGTGGCTGACCGCGCACCAGCGCCGCACTGGCCTGACCCATCGCCGGTGAAGTCTGAATGCCGTAACCGCCTTGCGCCGCGACCCAGAACAGCCCCGGTACTTGCTGATCGAAGCCACTGATCAGGTCGCCGTCGGCGACGAAGCTGCGCAGTCCGGCCCAGGTGCGGGTCGGTCGGCGGATGGTCAGGGTGGTCGCTTCTTCGATCTGGTAGATGCCCATGGCAATGTCCAGTTCTTCCGGCTGTACATCGTGGGGTTCGACCGGGTCGGCATTGGCTGGCGAGCCGAGAAACATCCCGGCGTCGGGTTTCATGTAGAAGGATTCGTCGAGGCTGACCAGCATGGGCCAGTGATGAATGTCGACGCCTTCGGGACCGGCAAAGATGAACGCGGCGCGGCGCTTCGGTTGCAGGCCCAGCGGTTTTGCCCCGGCCAGTTCGCCGATCTTGTCGGCCCAGGCACCGGCGGCGTTGATGATCACTGGCGCGCTGAACGTCTGATCCTGGGTTTGCACTTGCCAGAGGCCATCGGCATCGCGGTTCTGACTGAGCACTTCGCAATCGGTGTGCACTTCGCCATTGTTCCGGCGGATACCGCGCAGATAGCCCTGATGCAATGCGTCAGTATCAATGTCGCTGGCGCTCGGATCGTAGATCGCGCCGTGGACTTTTTCTCGGCGCAGGATCGGCAGCCGTGCACACGCTTCGTCGGCGCTGAGCAGTTGCATCTGCGGCACTGTCGCTTTTGCGCTCAGGTACTGGTTGCTCAGTTCGGCGGCGTCACCGGTGAAATCCACGGTCATTTCGCCGCGTGGCGTGAGCAATGGGTGCTCGCAGAAACCGGCGGGCGGGTGGTCGAAGAATGCGCGGCTGGCTTGCGTCAGAGCGCGTACTTGCGGTGTGCCGTAAGCGGCGGTGAACAGCGCCGCGGAGCGTCCGGTGGAGTGATAGGCCGGGTGCGATTCACGTTCCAGCACAATCACTTTGGCATGCGGCGATAGCCAGAAACCGGTGGAGGCGCCGGCAATCCCGCCGCCGATGATGATGAAATCTGCCTGGCTCATGAATGTCTCCAGTAAGGCGCAATATCGGGAAGTTCGACGATTTCCCTGTGGGCGCGGGCTTGCTCGCGAAAGCGGTGTGTCAGACGACACCAACGGTGCCTGATACTCCCTCTTCGCGAGCAAGCCCGCTCCCACAGAGAGGCGAGGTGTCAGTGCTGCAGGTGGTAAACCGCATTGGCCACGGCGATATCTTCCAGACCCAGGCCGATTGAACGGAAAAATACGTGACGTTCGTAACCGGGGCGCTGCACTTTTTCACTCAGCAGATCTGCCAGATCGCCGATGATCGAATCCTTGTCCCAGCCATGCTGTTCAGCGGCAATCAACATCTCACCCGCCGAGTCTGGCGTGGTCAGTCGATAGTCGCAGAACACCTGCATGTCGTTGAGGCTCTGCGGCGGTATTTCATGGGCGCGCGGGGCGTTGGTGCTGATCGAGGTGATCAGCGCCGGTTTGCTCAAGGTTGCCGGGTCGATCACGGGGCCTGCGGACGAGGTGCACAGCATGATCACGTCCGCATCGGCGATGGCGGCTTCACGGTTGTCGGCGATCTTCAGGCTTGGGGCAAGGGCTTTCAACACGGCCTGTGTTTCAGGATCTTCACGCAGGCTCGGCGAGTAAAAGCTGATACTCTGCCAGTCGCGCAACGATTTGACGTCATGCAGATGCGCCTGGGCGACCTTACCGCTGCCGATAATCGCCAGACGCCGCGCATCCAGCGGGGCGAGCGCATCGACGGCGACAGCGGTGGTCGCGGCCGTGCGTGCGGTGGTCAGTTGACCGGCATCGCAAAGCAGCAACGGTTGACCGGTTTTCATCGACATCAGCAGCGTCCACGCCGTGACCAGCGGCCCTTGCTCGTGGACGATGTACGGCGACGTCTTCACGCCGTACACACCGTCCTCGGCCAGCACGCCCAGATAGTTGATGAAGTCTCCGGCGCCCTGCGCGAATTCCACCCGTTGCTGGGCCGGTTGCACCGCATGGCCAGCAGCGAGATCGCGGAACAGCTTGCGCAGAATCTGCGGTACATCGATGCGGGCCAGCAGTTCCTGAGCCTGGGCTTGGTCGATCACGTAAGGCGTACTGGACATATCTGGCTCCGGAGACAAGAGTTAAACTAATTTGTCCATTATGGACTTTTAGTTCTGCCTAGCAAGCGCCTGTTGAAAAAAATCAGGCGAAAAAAAAGCGCAGTCCGTTACCGGCTGCGCTTCTTTTATGGCGTCGCTTACTGTGGACGCTTGCGCTCAACGGCGCGCAACAGATGCGTTGGCGGCGTTTCACAACTGATCTTGCGGCCCAGTTTTTCTTCGATGGACGGCAATTGATAGGAGTCGTCCTCGCCGGCGAAGCTGATCGACACACCATCGGCGCCAGCACGACCGGTACGGCCGATGCGGTGCACGTAGTCGTCCGGCACTTCCGGCAGGGTGAAGTTGATCACATGGCTGATACCGTCGATGTGGATGCCGCGACCGGCAACATCGGTGGCCACCAGCACGCGAATCTTGCCTTCGCGAAAGCCTTCCAGCGTCTTGATGCGTTTGTGCTGCGGCACGTCGCCGGACAGTTGCGCGGCGTTGATGCCATCACGCACCAGGCGTTCTTCGATGCGGCGTACTTCGTCCTTGCGGTTGGCGAACACGATCACGCGTTCCCAGCCGTTATCGTTGACCAGGTTGAAGAGCAGTTTGTACTTGTCGGCGCCGGCCACGGCATAAATGTGCTGTTCGACGTTTTCGTTGGCGACGTTCTGCGACTCGATCTCGACGATGGACGGGTCGGTGGTCCACTGCTTGGCCAGGTTCATCACGTCTTCGGTGAAGGTCGCGGAGAACAGCAGCGTCTGGCGTTCGCTTTTCGGTGGCGTCTGGCGAATGATCTGGCGTACTTGCGGGATGAAGCCCATGTCGAGCATGCGGTCGGCTTCGTCCAGCACCATCACTTCGACCATGTCCAGGTGCACGTCGCCGCGCTGGTTGAAGTCAAGCAGACGGCCCGGTGTGGCGACGAGAATGTCGCAATGGCGCGCTTCGAGGTGTTTGAGTTGCTTGTCGAAATCCATGCCGCCCACAAACGTCATCACGTTCAGACCGGTGTATTTGGTCAGGTCGGCGGCGTCCTTGGCGATCTGCACCACCAGCTCGCGGGTCGGCGCGATGATCAGCGCGCGGGGTTCGCCCATGTAGCGCTCTTTCGGCGGCGGCGTCTGCAACAGCTGAGTGATGATCGAGATCAAAAACGCGGCCGTCTTGCCGGTGCCGGTCTGCGCGCGACCGATGGCGTCTTTGCCTGCGAGGGTGAAGCCCAGCACTTGCGCCTGAATCGGCGTGCAATACGGGAAGCCCAGGTCCTGGATGGCGTGCATCAGTTCCGGGGACAGCTTGAAATCGTGGAAGCGGGTTTTGCCTTCCTGTGGCTCGACGGCGAAGTCTTCGAGTTTCCACGGGATGACCGGTGCCTTGGGCTTGGGCTCGCGACGCGGTTTGGCCGGTTTCGGCGTTTCGCTCATTGCCGGCGTTGCGGCAACGGGTACGGTCGGGGCAGGTTTTGACGCTTGCTTGGCTGCCGCTACAAAAGCATGGCGGTCGGCCGCAGGCGCATCGGCGCGATGACCGGGGGCGCTCGAGGGCGCACTGGGAACTGGCGCGAGCTGCTCAGCCTCGCTTTTACCGAACATTTTCTTGAGTGCTTTGAGCACGGTCATCTCATCAATTGGTTAAGGAATGTACGCCGGCCAGTGTAATGCAAGAATCGGGCGCGGCGTAGTGGGATGATCAAAGGGCAGGGCTTGCGCGCAAAATCAGCGCAGACGTTCGCTCAACCAGACGCCGATGTCGCGAATTTCTTCGGGTAACACTTCGTGCTCCATTGGGTATTCCTGCCATGTCACGGTGACACCATGCTGCTTTAAATACTCAAATGCGCTACGCCCCATCGAGTTCTGCACCACACCGTCGAATTGACCGTGCAGGCAAAGCGCCGGGATGCGCTGCTGGCTGGCGGACAACTCCAGTGCATCGCTGAACGTTGGCGCATACGTCGACAGCGCCAGCACCCCGCCCAATGGGCCCTGCCATTTCAAAAACGCGGTGTGTAAAACCACGGCGCCGCCCTGGGAAAAACCGGCAAGAAAAATTCGCGAGGCGTCTATTCCGCTGGCTCGCTCGCTTTCTATCAACTCGATAATGTCTTCGGCAGAGGCTTCCAGTTCATCGCGGTCGATCGCTCGCGCCGGGCTCATGGCTTTGATGTCGTACCAGCTCGGCATGGCATATCCACCATTAATGGTAACGGGCCGGGTCGGCGCCTGAGGCAGCACGAAACGCGTGCTCAAGAGGCTTTCCTGCAACGCTTCAGCCACCGGCAGGAAGTCATAGCGATCGGCGCCGAGGCCGTGCAGCCAGATCACGCAGGCGTCTGCGGGCTTAACAGGCTGAAGAATCAAGGGCTCGGTCATGGCTGCTCCAATTGTGTGCGGGCGCTCTCATTGAGTGCGCGATTTGCGTGCGCGCCCGGTTTATCTGTTAAGAATATGTCGCAAGGCTGCAAGTTTTGCTATTGACCTGTCGCTCAATCGCTTCAGCGGCCGGTGTGGTACGGGCTTTGCTTTGAGGTAGTCGTGCAATCGATCTCGCGCCTGGCGGTAACACTATCAGTGAACGCCTGATGACGGGATAGCAAAGAATCCGGTGATGGATGTTCGCCAATGGCCGCTTCGGGCTTAGCGAACGTGAAAGGGCTACAGCCCGTTCGGCCGACTGGTGAGAAGTGAGTTGTCCATGATGTGGATTTTCTCCTACTAGACTCATAGCGAAGGTCATACGTCGGTTGACCCCAAAAAAGCCAACACGGGTCAACAACGCCTCAAAAGGGTGCGACAGGACTCAAGCTCCGACACAACAAGAGCAAAACTGGAGGTTTGAATGAAGATGTTGAAATCCACTCTGGCGATCGTGACTGCAGCAACGGTTCTCGGCGTCAGCGGGTTCGCTCAGGCGGGTGCAACGCTGGATGCCGTGCAGAAGAAAGGTTTCGTGCAGTGTGGCGTGAGTGACGGTCTGCCGGGCTTCTCGGTGCCGGACTCTACCGGCAAGATCCTCGGGATCGACGCTGACGTCTGCCGCGCTGTGGCCGCTGCTGTTTTCGGCGACGCGACCAAGGTCAAGTTCAGCCAGTTGAATGCCAAGGAGCGCTTCACCGCGCTGCAATCCGGCGAGATTGACGTTCTGTCGCGCAACACCACCATGACCAGCTCGCGTGATGCCGGCATGGGCTTGAAGTTTCCTGGCTTCATCACTTATTACGACGGTGTCGGCTTCCTGGTTAACAAGAAGCTGGGCGTGAAAAGTGCCAAGGAACTGGACGGTGCGACCATCTGTATTCAAGCCGGTACCACCACCGAATTGAACGTTTCCGATTACTTCCGTGGCAATGGCCTGAAGTACACCCCGATCACTTTCGACACCTCCGATGAAAGCGCCAAATCGCTGGAATCCGGTCGTTGCGACGTGCTGACTTCCGACAAGTCGCAGCTGTATGCACAACGCACCAAGCTGGCCTCGCCGAAGGATTACGTAGTTCTGCCGGAAACCATTTCCAAAGAGCCTCTGGGTCCGGTCGTGCGTAACGGTGACGACGAGTGGCTGGCCATCGTTCGTTGGGTTGGCTATGCAATGCTCAACGCTGAAGAGGCCGGCATCACTTCGAAAAACGTTGAAGCCGAAGCCAAATCCACCAAGAACCCGGACGTTGCCCGTCTGCTGGGCGCTGACGGTGAATACGGCAAAGACCTGAAACTGCCCAAAGACTGGGTCGTGCAAATCGTCAAGCAAGTCGGTAACTACGGCGAGATCTTCGAGAAAAACCTCGGCAAGAGCACTCCGCTGGAAATCGACCGCGGCCTGAATGCCCTGTGGACCAACGGCGGCATTCAATACGCACCACCAGTGCGCTGATGGTTCTATCACCCGGTGGGCCAACCACCGGGTGATGTTCTGTTCCATTCTTTGCGGGGCACTTCATGCAAAATTCAATCGGCGCACCAAAGCAGAGGTTCAGCCTCAGCGATCCACGTGTGCGTGCGTGGCTGTTTCAGATCATCACGGTTATCGCGGTGGTCAGTATGGGTTGGTATCTGTTCGATAACACGCAAACCAACCTTCAACACCGGGGCATTACTTCCGGTTTCAGCTTTCTGGAACGCAGTGCCGGGTTCGGCATCGCACAACACCTGATCGACTACACAGAATCGGACAGCTATGCCCGGGTCTTTGTCATCGGCCTGCTCAACACCTTGCTGGTGACCATCATCGGCGTGATCCTGGCGACAATCCTGGGCTTCATCATCGGTGTGTCGCGGCTGTCCAAGAACTGGATCATCAACAAGCTGGCGACAGTTTACGTTGAGGTTTTCCGTAACATCCCACCGCTGCTGCAAATCCTGTTCTGGTACTTCGCGGTGTTTCTGACCATGCCAGGGCCGCGCAACAGTCATAACTTCGGTGACACCTTCTTTGTCAGCAGTCGCGGCTTGAATATGCCCGCGGCGTTGGCGGCGGACGGGTTCTGGCCGTTTGTGGTCAGCGTCGTCGTGGCCATCGTTGCTGTTGTGCTGATGTGCCGCTGGGCCAACAAGCGCTTTGAAGCAACCGGTGTGCCGTTCCACAAGTTCTGGGCCGGGGTGGCGCTGTTCTTTGTGATTCCTGCGTTGTGTGCACTGATCTTCGGCGCGCCGCTGCGTTGGGAATTCCCCCACCTGCAAGGTTTCAACTTTGTCGATGGCTGGGTGCTTATTCCGGAACTGCTGGCCTTGACCCTGGCCCTGACGGTCTACACGGCGGCCTTTATTGCCGAGATCGTGCGGTCGGGTATCGCCTCTGTCAGCCACGGGCAAACCGAAGCGGCGCACTCTCTGGGTTTGCGAAACGGCCCAACCCTGCGCAAGGTGATTATCCCGCAGGCTTTGCGCGTGATCATTCCACCGCTGACCAGCCAATACCTGAACCTGGCGAAGAACTCCTCGCTGGCGGCCGGTATCGGTTATCCGGAAATGGTTTCGCTGTTCGCCGGCACCGTGCTCAACCAGACCGGTCAGGCGATCGAAGTCATTGCCATCACCATGAGCGTGTACCTGGCGATCAGTATCAGCATTTCCCTGCTGATGAACTGGTACAACAAGCGCATTGCGCTGATCGAGCGGTAAGGAAAAGCGCATGAGTACTCATACTTTCAAACCCGACATGCCTCCACCGAGCAGTAGCATCGGTGTGATTGCATGGATGCGCGCGAACATGTTCTCCAGCTGGCTCAACACCCTGCTGACCCTGTTTGCGTTCTATCTGATCTATCTGGTGGTTCCTCCGATTCTCAGTTGGGCGATTCTCGATGCCAATTGGGTCGGCACCACTCGCGCCGATTGCACCAAGGACGGCGCCTGCTGGGTGTTCATTCAGCAGCGTTTTGGCCAGTTCATGTATGGCTATTACCCGACGGCCTTGCGCTGGCGGGTGGATCTGACCGTATGGCTGGCGGTCATTGGCGCGGCACCGCTGTTCATCTCGCGTTTTCCGCGTAAAGCGGTGTACGGGCTGAGCTTTCTGGTGTTGTACCCGATCATTGCCTACTTTCTGCTGCACGGCGGACTCTTCGGCCTGATCAACGTCCCGACGCCTAAATGGGGTGGTCTGATGCTGACGTTGGTGATCGCCACCGTCGGTATTGCCGGTGCGTTGCCACTGGGGATCATTCTGGCACTGGGCCGTCGTTCGAACATGCCGGCGATTCGTGTGGTCTGCGTGACCTTCATCGAGTTCTGGCGCGGCGTGCCGTTGATCACGGTGCTGTTCATGTCTTCGGTGATGCTGCCGCTGTTCCTGCCTGAAGGCATGAACTTCGACAAGCTGCTGCGGGCGCTGATCGGCGTGATCCTGTTCCAGTCAGCCTATGTCGCTGAAGTGGTGCGCGGCGGTCTGCAAGCGATCCCCAAAGGTCAGTACGAAGCCGCTTCGGCGATGGGCCTCGGTTATTGGCGGGCGATGGGCCTGGTGATCCTGCCCCAAGCCCTGAAAATGGTGATTCCCGGGATCGTCAACACCTTCATCGCGCTGTTCAAGGACACCAGCCTTGTGATCATCATCGGCCTCTTTGACCTGCTCAACAGCGTCAAGCAAGCCGCTGCCGATCCAAAATGGCTGGGCATGGCCACCGAAGGCTACGTGTTCGCCGCCCTGGTGTTCTGGATTTTCTGTTTTGGTATGTCGCGCTATTCCATGCACCTGGAACGCAAGCTCGACACTGGCCACAAGCGTTAGGAGTTGTGTAATGACTGAAGCAAGCAAAAAGCCTGTGAGCCCTGAAGGCATCATTCAGATGCAGGGCGTCAACAAGTGGTACGGCCAGTTCCACGTGCTCAAGGACATCAACCTCAACGTCAAGCAGGGCGAGCGTATCGTCCTGTGCGGCCCGTCGGGTTCCGGCAAGTCGACCACCATTCGTTGCCTCAATCGCCTGGAAGAACACCAGCAGGGCCGCATTGTTGTCGATGGCGTAGAGCTGACCAACGACCTCAAGCAAATCGAAGCGATCCGCCGTGAAGTCGGCATGGTGTTTCAGCACTTCAACCTGTTCCCGCACCTGACCATTTTGCAGAACTGCACCCTGGCGCCGATGTGGGTACGCAAGATGCCCAAGCGCAAGGCCGAAGAAATCGCCATGCATTATCTGGAGCGCGTACGCATTCCGGAACAGGCGCATAAATTTCCGGGGCAATTGTCCGGCGGTCAGCAGCAGCGTGTGGCGATCGCCCGCGCCCTGTGCATGAAGCCGAAAATCATGCTGTTCGACGAACCGACCTCGGCGCTCGATCCAGAGATGGTGAAAGAAGTTCTGGATACCATGATCGGCCTCGCCGAAGACGGCATGACCATGCTCTGCGTGACCCATGAAATGGGCTTCGCCCGTACCGTGGCCAATCGCGTGATCTTCATGGACAAGGGCGAGATCGTAGAGCAGGCTGCGCCGAACGACTTCTTCGATAATCCGCAGAATGAGCGGACGAAGCTGTTCTTGAGTCAGATTTTGCATTGATCGAGTCCAGGCATTGAATTAAACCCGGATTGAGTTCCGGGTTTATTTTGTCCGGGGTCAGGAGGTCAATACAGGTTCGTGTTCTGGGTAACGCGCAGCCATTAGCTGCTTGAGATCGTTACCTTGATTGACTGCCTGTACGTCGGCCAACAAATGCGGGTGGCGATCCAGTAGTTGCATCAAGGTGAGCAGCGGTTGAGGAGGAGCAAGCTCGCCCCGCTCGTAGCGTGAAAATGCATTGTGTCCTCCACCCGATAACAACTTCACCGCGTTCTTTTGGGTGAGATGAAGCTTAAGTCGGATGCGTTTCATCTCGGTGCCAATAAGTCGAAGGGAGTCTTCGAGCAAACGATCCCCGGCATCCACGTAGCGTTCAGCGCTGTCGGTGTCGTTGTCAAAAATGATTTCACCGCAAGCCCTGCACTCCCAACCGGCAAGAGTGTGCACGAGCCGCGAAAACTGTTTGTAATTGACGGTGAGACTGCGATTTCGAAAATGACTCATTCCGTCTTCGGTGCCGCAACTGATGCACGGTCTTTTGCTCATGTGTTTTTCTCCTTGAAGGAGATTCCCGGGGGCCCACCGCCAGAGCAGTAAGTCACTTTGATGTAAATCTCCAAACCACGAAACGAGGTGTGATCGTGCCAGTTGCGATGGTTGGCGTAGGACGTCATGGATTTGTAAAGCATGCGCCGCTCAAGCGAGCAGACGATATGCGTCATTGATTCATATGACATGCCCATTTCCCTGCCAGTCTCCAGCGCGCGTCGGGTGAAGGCTTCTTTGCCGCGTCGCACGACATCCGCCTTAATCACCGCCACGTCGTAATGGGGTGTGTTCTTTTCCATAAGAAAGCAAAACCCTGTCCCTAAAATTACCCTTAAAGGGTAATTTTCACCAATCGAAAATACCGCTTCATGTGTCTCCGATTGACCCTAGGCGGTTGCCGTCCTACATGAGTCTGACTAACATGTCAGAAAATTCATCCCATGATTGGATGAAAGGGCGAATCCTATGTCAGACATTTCTCCACTCATTAAACGATCCCTGGTTGATCAGGCCTTGGATCAGTTGCGTCAGCGCATCAATAGCGGCGTCTGGCAGGTCGGTGAGCGTCTGCCCACCGAACCTGAGCTGTGCGCCGAACTGGGCATCAGTCGTAACACCGTGCGTGAAGCCATGCGCGTTCTGGCGTTTTCCGGGCTGATCGAAATCCGTCAGGGCGACGGCAGTTATTTGCGCGCGGTGGTCGACCCGATGGACACGCTCAAGGCGCTGTCGCGCTGCTCACTGGAGCAGGCCCGGGAAACCCGGCACATCCTTGAGGTCGAGGCCATTGGTCTGGCGGCGTTGCGCCGCAGCGACGAAGACCTCGTCGCATTGCGCGAGGCGCTTGGCACCAGCGGCAGCCATTACCACGGCGATCTCGATACCTACATTGCCTGCGATCTGGTGTTCCATCGTCGGCTGGTGGACGCCGCGCACAACCCGACCCTCAGCGAGCTGTATCGCTATTTTTCCAGCATCGTCGGCGCGCAATTGCGCCAGACCCTGAACATCTCCCCGCGTCGTCAGGAAGTGTTCGATCTGCACATCGAATTGCTCGATGCGGTCGAGCGACGTGACCCGGAGCGGGCCAAAGCCATATCGAGGCAGTTGATCAATGAATCTTGAAAGCGAAATAAACCTGTCCGCTCCCAAGCGAACAGCCGAACTTGAAGAGCTGCTGATCGACGCCGAGGCCGATGACGAGCAGGTGCAACAAAGCCACCCCCTGGTACGTCGGCCGTGGCTGTTGCTGCTGGGCTTGATTCTGGTGGCGCTGAACCTGCGCCCGGCGCTGTCGAGCATGGCACCGTTGCTCAGCGATGTTTCCAAAAGCCTCGGGCTGTCGGCGGCGCAGGCGGGTTTGCTGACCACGCTGCCGGTGCTCTGCCTCGGATTGTTTGCACCGCTGGCACCGATTCTGGCGCGGCGTTTTGGTGCAGAACGGGTGGTGCTGGGGATTCTGCTGACACTGGCTGGCGGGATCATTTTGCGCAGCAACTTTGGCGAGATCGGCTTGTTCGCCGGCAGCGTATTGGGCGGCGCCAGCATCGGCATCATCGGCGTTTTGCTGCCAGGCATCGTCAAACGCGACTTCGCCAAACACGCCGGCACCATGACCGGTGTCTACACCATGGCCTTGTGCCTGGGCGCAGCAATGGCGGCAGGTTCGAGCGTGCCGCTGAGCGAACACTTGGGTCACAACTGGACCATGGGCCTGGGCTTTTGGGTCATTCCGGCGCTGGTCGCCGCGGTCTTCTGGTTGCCGCAAGTCGGGCGCAAACACGGTGCGCATAACGTCGCCTACCGCGTGCGTGGTTTGCTGCGTGACCCGCTGGCCTGGCAGGTGACTTTGTACATGGGCCTGCAATCGTCGCTGGCCTACATCGTTTTCGGCTGGTTGCCCTCGATCCTCATCGGTCGTGGGCTGACACCGACTCAGGCCGGCCTGGTGCTGTCCGGCTCGGTGATCATCCAGCTCGCCAGTTCGCTGGCCGCGCCCTGGCTGGCGACCCGTGGCAAGGATCAGCGTCTGGCCATCGTGGTGGTGATGGCGCTGACCCTCGGCGGTTTGTTCGGTTGCCTGTATGCACCGATCGAAGGCCTGTGGGGCTGGGCGATTCTACTGGGGCTGGGGCAGGGCGGTACGTTCAGTCTGGCGTTGACGTTGATTGTGTTGCGCTCGCGGGATGCTCATGTAGCGGCGAATCTGTCGAGCATGTCCCAGGGCTTCGGCTACACGCTGGCGTCGATGGGGCCGTTCGCGGTCGGTGTGGTGCATGACTGGACCGGCGGCTGGAATGCGTTGGGCTGGATCTTCGGCATCATTGGCTGTGGCGCGATCCTCGCCGGCCTGGGGGCCGGTCGTGCGTTGTACGTTCAGGTCACAAGCGAAAAAATCTGAATGCGCTGATTTCAAATGTGGAACCGAGCAGGCTCGCACATAGGTTTTGTGTGCTGCGGGTATTCGGTTTACGAATGCCGATAGTGTTTGCGCACTTTGCGGATTATCGTACTGGCAATCTGTCCATTTTTTGGAGTTTGCCCATGAGTGAAGCCCACGCCGCGCTGATCACCCGGTTCTACCAGGCCTTTGAGAACCTCGATGCCGACGCCATGGCCGCGTGTTACACCGATGACGTCGTGTTCAGCGATCCGGCCTTCGGCGAACTGCGCGGGCGCGATGCCGGCGACATGTGGCGCATGCTCACCACGCGGGCCAAAGACTTCTCCCTGACCTTCGACAACGTTCGCGCCGATGAGCGCAGCGGTGGCGCGCACTGGGTCGCGACCTACCTGTTCAGCCAGACCGGCAATGTCGTGGTCAACGATATCCAGGCGCGCTTCGTATTTCGCGACGGCAAGATCTGCGAACACCACGACCACTTCGACCTGTGGCGCTGGTCACGTCAGGCGCTGGGCTTCAAAGGCTTGCTGCTGGGCTGGACGCCGCTGGTGCGCAACGCCGTGCGCGCCCAGGCGCTGAAGGGACTGAAGGCATTTCAGGCTGGTCGCTGATAAGATCGCCGCCTGTTTTCTACACGCCTAAATCCCAAAGTGACCAACCTTAGCGAAAAATCTGTCGATGTTGGCGAGCCGGTGAGCAAGTCCTGGTTCGTCTACCTCGTGCGCGCCGCCAATGGTTCGTTGTATTGCGGGATCAGCGATGATCCCGTGCGCCGTTTTGCCAAGCATCAGAGTGGCAAAGGCGCGCGATTCTTCCTCTCCAGCCCGGCCATGGCGCTGGTTTATACCGAGCTGTGCCGCGATAAAAGCGATGCGTTGCGCCAGGAGCGGTTGATCAAAAAGCTCAAAAAAAGCGCCAAGGAATGCCTGGTGGCGTCTTATCAGTCTGACTGATTGCAACAAAAGACGAGTTCGAGCGCATCAAGAGCATCACGCGCAATGACGTGATCGCGGCGTGGCGAATGAACCCAGCGCTGGGGGGATGCCAGAGAATGCGGCGGGGTTTGGTGATATCGAGAAAATAGATCGGGTTTATACAAATAATTAGATACGACCGATTAGCCAGTTGTTTAAGCAGATGAACAGATCGCTGCGACATGACAGGCAAATTTATTGGTCGGATTTATAGTAAATCAATTGTATAAATAGCATTTTAAATCGCAAAATCAATTAAAGACCTGTCAGGTTTGACAGTGGTGTTGATCTTCTTTTAATGACAGGCTAAAGGCTCCAGTCTTACCAATACTAAGACTTTAATTTAACTGGCTAGTGCTTAGGAGCTTCAAAATGTCGAAGACAGCAGAGTTCCCGATCGTGAAAACAATTGATACGGAGGTGTCCGTTAGGGATAAGTTTGCGAAAGAATATGGGTTGTCTACTCCAATAGTTGAGGTTCGTCTCGACTGGGCGCGAAACATGGCCACGGTTGTTTATAATGATATTCAGCTTGGCGCGCGTGGCGTTGAAACTTACAGTGCGTCCTCAATAGAAAAAACGACAACTATTAAAAGATGATTGTATTCTTGTCTTTTGGTGTTGGTTTGTCGGTGGGTGCAGAGTTTGCATTTATCAATTAGCGTGTGCTGCTGTTTTTAAAGGCTTTAGGGGTGAGTTGGCGAGGAGTGGATTTAATGGTGTTAGAATTTAGGTTTGGTCATGTCTGAGTCGGTCTAAATGACGGTGAACTGCAAAGCCTGTGATGAGAAAGGTCGGATTGTTTCTCGAGAAGAGCTTTCATTGGAGTTCGCTCGACTTTACTGTCAATGCGGCTCGACTGCATGAGGGCATACTTTGGTCACTAATCTTACATTTTCACACACACTCAATCCGCCTGCTCAAGCGGTTCATCGCCTACTGTTCGACCGACTACGAGCTTTGCCACGCGAAAAAACAACATGATTTATTTGAGCAACTTAGGTCTTTACCATAGTGGCGAGAGTACACCTCTCGCCACTAATTTCATTTACTCAGTGGGTACTAATTTATCCACAACCGGATTGACTGCCATCTCGCCACCATGACGATTTGCGCTATGCCTTGCAGTGTTTTACGGCGGGGCCCTTCTAACTGGCCGGCAAAATCATTGAGCATCACACTCGCCGATCCCAAGGTTTCGCACGCGTCGACCAACAGGGATTCGGCGTCCGATTGCGGGTTGGCCATGTAGAGACGGTTGGGTTGATAGGGGGGGGCCATGATCCGGGCCTTCGGTGGACCTAAATAATGGTCGAGTGCGCGTTCGGCGGCTTCGTTGAGTTTTCTCGAATCGGGGGATTCGTATGGCGACGTCGGATGGGTGATGGTTGCCGGGTCTATGATCGGTGGGTTTAGCGTTAATTTAAACATCGTGACTAACTTCTGTGAGGCCGCAAGCCCTAAGCCGCTAAGCGAAAGGGTGGCGGCTATGCGCAAGTTAGCGGACCGGTAGTCACCAAAACCCGGCGCACCCGAAGGTGCCATGCGCACACCCACCATCAAGTGCAGGCGAATGCCCGACTGGATAGACATGTGCAACCGTAGTGACTAGCTGAGCCGCTAAGCTCGATCACTGGAAATCAGTGACGGTTCCAAGTTACGCAGCCAGTCCAAGGCGCACAAGCCGGCGGATTCTGGCGTACGCGTAGGCAGCGGCGCAAGAATTTGTGGGCCTTTGCGCGTAACACTGAGTGTCTTTAAACGAGCTCGAAATATTGCGTGTAACTACCGACGAGTTCCATGGCGTTATCTGTCAGGCAATGCCCTGATGCCATGTATCGATGACGCGATCACGTCAGAGCTCTTATCAATCCGACTGATTGGTTCCCATCAGCCAGACCTGTAGGTTGCCAAGCCAATGCACGCTAAGCTGCCTGCTTACTATCTGAGCGGCGGAGCCGAGCATGTCCGAGTTGATTCTGCATCATTACCCGACCTCCCCATTTGCCGAAAAGGCCCGCCTGCTGTTGGGGTTCAAAGGCTTGTCGTGGCGCTCGGTGCATATTTCGCCGGTGATGCCCAAGCCTGACCTGACGGCCCTGACCGGTGGTTACCGTAAAACGCCGGTGCTGCAGATTGGCGCTGACATCTACTGCGACACTTCGCTGATCGCCCGTCGTCTGGAGCAGGAGAAAGCCCTGCCGGCATTTTTCCCTGAAGGTCAGGAAATGATTACCGCCAGTTTCGCTGGATGGGCGGATTCGGTGGTATTCCAACATGCGGTCAGCCTGGTGTTTCAACCTGAATCGGTGGCGGTGTGTTTCGGCAAACTGCCGCCGGAAGCCATCAAGGCCTTTCTGGCAGACCGTGCCGGGTTGTTCAGCGGTGGCAGTGCTACGCGTTTGTCCACCGAACTGGCCAAACACCAATGGCCGACGATCATGGCGCGTCTGGAGCAGCAGTTGCTGCGCGAGCAGGGTGACTATCTGTTTGGTGAGCCATCGATTGCTGACTTCGCCTTGGTGCACCCGATGTGGTTCCTCAAGGCGACGCCTGTCACCGCGCCGCTGGTGGATGAGTATCCGGCGGTGTCAGCATGGGTGGGCCGCGTATTGGGCTTTGGCCATGGCGCCGCGAGCGAGATGACGGCCGAGGAGGCGCTGGAGGTGGCACGTAACTCGACGCCACAAGCGTTGCCAAGTGAGCAATTCGAAGACCCGAACGGCTTCAAGGCCGGGCAGCCAGTGGCAATTGCCGCGACGGATTACGGGGTTGATCCGGTGGTTGGGGAGTTGTTGTTTGCAGGCAGTGAAGAGTTGATCCTTCGTCGCGAAGACCCACGCGCTGGTGTGGTGCATGTGCACTTCCCACGCTTGGGTTTCCGTATCGAAGCGCGCTGATTCACCCCGTCATCTGCAAAACCCGTGGGAGCGCGTTTGCTCCCACATTCATTTCAGGGCAGCGAGGATTTCGTCCGGGTCGAATCCGCGAATCAACGTGCCATTCACGTCGATCAATGGAATCCCGCGCCCACCCAATGCCTCATACGCCTTGCGCGCTTCGGCATCCTTCTCGATATCGAATTCCTTGAACGCAATGCCCTTGCTGTCGAGAAAGCGCTTGGTCTGCTTGCAGTAGCCGCACCAGTCGGTCGCATACAGCACGACATGGGCACTGGCACGGGTCTGCTCGGAAACCATTTGTGACGGATTGAAAACCCGCTCGATCTTGCCCCAGTTCTGATAGACCACCACCACGAGCAGAACCAGCGCGACCTTCTTCAGTACATTGGCGAGCATCAGTTGCGGCGCTTCAGCTGATCGGTGAGCGACGTCGGCAGGCCCTTGATGACCAGGGTGCCGGCCTCTTCGTCGTACTCGATCTTGGAGCCCAGCAAGTGCGCTTCGAAACTGATCGACAGGCCCTCGGCGCGGCCGGTGAAACGGCGGAATTGATTCAAGGTGCGTTTGTCTGCCGGAATCTCCGGCGAGAGGCCGTAATCCTTGTTGCGGATGTGATCGTAGAAGGCCTTCGGACGTTCTTCGTCGATCAACTCCGACAGCTCTTCCAGGCCCATCGGTTCGCCGAGCTTGGCCTGGCTGCTGGCGTAATCCACCAGTGTCTTGGTTTTCTCTCGGGCCGAATCTTCCGGCAGGTCTTCGCTCTCGACGAAGTCGCTGAACGCCTTGAGCAGGGTGCGGGTTTCGCCCGGGCCATCGACGCCCTCCTGGCAGCCAATGAAGTCGCGGAAGTATTCCGAGACCTTCTTGCCGTTTTTGCCTTTGATGAACGAGATGTACTGCTTGGACTGTTTGTTGTTCTGCCACTCGGAGACGTTGATCCGCGCCGCGAGGTGCAGTTGACCGAGGTCGAGGTGGCGCGACGGCGTCACGTCCAGCTCATCGGTCACCGCCACGCCTTCGCTGTGGTGCAGCAGGGCGATGGCCAGGTAGTCGGTCATGCCTTGCTGGTAGTGGGCGAACAGCACGTGGCCGCCGACTGACAGGTTCGACTCTTCCATCAGCTTTTGCAGATGTTCGACCGCGACTTTGCTGAACGCGGTGAAGTCGTGAGCGCCCTCCATGTATTCCTTCAGCCAGCCGCTGAACGGGAATGCACCGGATTCCGGATGGAACAGGCCCCAGGCTTTGCCCTGTTTGGCGTTATAGCTCTCGTTGAGGTCGGCGAGCATGTTCTCGATGGCCGCGGACTCAGCCAGTTCAGAGTCACGGGCGTGCAGAACTGCGGGCGTGCCGTCGGGTTTTTTGTCGATCAGGTGGACGATGCAATGACGGATCGGCATGGGCTTCTCGGCTGTTGGAAGGGAGGAGGGCAGGCTCCCCCGAAAAAGCGCCCAGTGTACCGCAACCACTGGTTTTGGCGCGGGCTGAAGGGCAAAACCGGGGGGCTCGAAGGTGGTTATGCAGTTTTTTGCCGATTTAGAGCAATAAAGCTGACCAAATGGGTAGCTAGAAGCGGATATTTCCCCGCCTCTGTGCTAGTTTTGCCCGGTCTTACGCGAAGTCACTGCGTTAAGCGTGCATTCAGCATTTGTCAGGTCGAACCAAACCCTGATTTCGGTATCTATAACCCCGACTCGTCGTGGTTATCGCCGAGGGTGCCAGATCCAGAAGATCGGGCTCGATGGCTGACACTGCACTCTGCAATCCATATGAATTTGATAGGGAAGGAACACTACATGGCTCTTACTAAAGACCAACTGATCGCCGACATCGCTGAAGCTATCGACGCGCCGAAAACCACCGCGCGTAACGCTCTGGACCAACTGGGCCAAATCGTTGCTGATCAGCTGGAAAACGGCGGCGAAATCACCTTGCCAGGTATTGGCAAGCTGAAAGTGACCGAGCGTCCTGCCCGCACTGGCCGTAACCCTTCGACTGGCGCTGCCATCGAAATCCCTGCCAAGAAAGTGATCAAGCTGGTTGTGGCCAAAGGCCTGACCGACGCTGTGAACAAGTAAGACGCAGCGATAAAAAAACCGTGCACCGGAGCAATCCGGGCACGGTTTTTTTGTGTCCGTTTTTTACTGACACCATAAATCAAATGTGGGAACGGGCTTGCTCGCGAAAGGGCAGTGTCAGTCGACATGTTTATTGACTGATCCACCGCATTCGCGAGCAAGCCCGCTCCCGCAAGTAGAGCTGTGTTAGCGCGTCCAGCGCTCGCGGCGCCAGATCTGCTGCTCGGATTTGGTCTGGAAGGTCCACGCGACGAAGCGGCTCTGTTTCTGCCCTTGGGACATTTCCACCACCTGGCTTTCCAGCGCGCCGGCCTTTTTCAGCGCTGTCTCTATGGCGGGCAGGTTCGAGGCTTTCGAAACAAGGGTGCTGAACCACAGCACTTTGTGCTGGAAGTTCGCGCTCTCGGCGATCAGTTGCGTCACGAAGCGTGCTTCGCCGCCCTCACACCACAACTCCGCCGACTGGCCGCCGAAGTTCAGCACCGGCAATTTGCGTTTCGGATCAGCGCGGCCCAGCGCACGCCATTTGCGCTCGCTGCCCTTGGTCGCTTCATCCATCGAGGCATGGAACGGCGGGTTGCACATGGTCAGGTCAAAGCGCTCACCCGGCTCCAGCAGACCAATCAGGATGTGCTTGCGGTTCTCCTGCTGGCGCAGCTTGATGACCTTGTTCAGGTCGTTGGACTGGACGATAGCCTTGGCAGCCGCCACGGCGGTCGGATCGATTTCAGAACCGAGGAAGTGCCAGCGGTATTCGCTGTTGCCGATCAGCGGATAAACGCAGTTGGCGCCCATGCCGATGTCCAGCACGTTGACGATCGCACCGCGTGGCACCTTGCCGTCGTTCATGCTGGCCAGCAGGTCAGCGAGGAAGTGCACGTAATCGGCACGGCCCGGCACCGGGGGGCAGAGGTAGTCCGCCGGAATGTCCCAATGCTCGATGCCGTAGAACGACTTGAGCAGCGCCCGGTTGAACACGCGCACTGCATCGGGATTGGCGAAGTCGATGCTTTCCTTGCCGTACGGGTTGATGATCACGAACTTCGCCAGTTCCGGCGTGGTTTTGATCAGTGCCGGGAAGTCGTAACGACCCTGATGGCGATTGCGCGGGTGCAGGCTGGCCTTTTCACGCGGCTCAACGGCTTTGGCCGGGGTCGCGGATTCAGGCTTCTTGCGCGCAGGTTTCGGGGGGCGGGGGGCGTTCATGGGTGTGGTCGATTCGGGTATGGCTGAAAGTGGCGGCTATTGTCCCACATCTAAAGACAACACCGTTCAAACTGTGGGAGGGGTATCGTGCTGCAGAAATAAAAAAGGGAGGCCAATGTGGCCTCCCTTTTTCATTGCGATGTGCCGTTACAAACTGGCAATCCGCGCGCGTTGCTCAGCCAACTTGCCCAAAGCCTGTTCCGCTTCCGCCAGTTTGGTGCGTTCCTTGTCGATGACTTCGGCCGGGGCCTTGTCGACGAAACCTGCGTTGGACAGCTTGCCGCCAACCCGCTGGACTTCGCCCTGCAGGCGCAGGATTTCCTTGTCCAGACGCGCCAGTTCAGCAGCCTTGTCGATCAGGCCGGCCATTGGCACCAGCACTTCCATCTCGCCGACCAGCGCGGTGGCGGACAGCGGTGCTTCTTCGCCAGCGGCCAGAACGGTGATCGATTCCAGACGCGCGAGCTTCTTGAGCAGCGCTTCGTTCTCGGTCAAACGGCGCTGGTCTTCGGCGCTGACGTTCTTCAGGTAGATCGGCAGTGGCTTGCCCGGGCCGATGTTCATTTCGCCACGGATGTTACGCGTGCCGAGCATCAGCTCCTTGAGCCACTCGATGTCGCTCTCGGCAGCCGGATCGATGCGCTCTTCGTTGGCCACTGGCCAAGGTTGCAGCATGATCGTCTTGCCCTGAATACCGGCCAGCGGCGCGATGCGCTGCCAGATTTCTTCAGTGATGAACGGCATGAACGGGTGCGCCAGACGCAGCGCCACTTCCAGTACGCGCACCAGCGTGCGACGGGTGCCGCGCTGACGTTCAACCGGAGCGTTTTCGTCCCACAGCACAGGCTTGGACAATTCCAGATACCAGTCGCAGTACTGGTTCCAGATGAACTCGTACAGCGCTTGCGCGGCGAGGTCGAAACGGAACTGATCCAGTTGACGGGTGACTTCGGCTTCGGTGCGTTGCAGTTGCGAGATGATCCAGCGATCCGCCAGCGACAGCTCGTAGGCCTCGCCGTTCTGGCCGCAGTCTTCGCCCTTGTCCAGAACATAACGCGCGGCGTTCCAGATCTTGTTGCAGAAGTTGCGATAGCCTTCGACGCGGCCCATGTCGAACTTGATGTCGCGACCGGTCGAGGCCAGCGAGCAGAAGGTGAAGCGCAGTGCGTCGGTGCCATAGCTGGCGATGCCGTCGGCGAACTCGTCGCGGGTCTGCTTCTCGATCTTCTTCGCCAGTTTTGGCTGCATCAGGCCCGAGGTGCGTTTGTGCACCAGCGTTTCCAGGTCGATGCCATCGATGATGTCCAGCGGGTCAAGGACGTTGCCCTTGGACTTGGACATCTTCTGGCCCTGGCCATCACGCACCAGACCGTGCACATAAACGGTCTTGAACGGCACTTGCGGCGTGCCGTCCTCGTTCTTCATCAAGTGCATGGTCATCATGATCATCCGGGCCACCCAGAAGAAAATGATGTCGAAACCCGTCACCAGTACGTCGGTGGAGTGGAATTTCTTCAGGAATTCGGTCTGCTCAGGCCAGCCCAGCGTGGAGAACGTCCACAGACCGGAACTGAACCAGGTGTCGAGCACGTCGTTGTCCTGTTGCAGCGCCACGTCCGGGCCAAGGTTGTGCTTGGCGCGCACTTCGGCTTCGTCGCGGCCGACGTAGACCTTGCCCGATTCGTCGTACCAGGCTGGAATGCGGTGGCCCCACCACAGCTGACGGCTGATGCACCAGTCCTGGATGTCGCGCATCCAGGAGAAGTACATGTTTTCGTACTGTTTCGGCACGAACTGGATGCGACCGTCTTCAACGGCAGCAATCGCAGGCTCGGCCAAAGGCTTGGTGGAAACGTACCATTGGTCGGTCAGCCACGGCTCGATCACGGTGCCCGAACGGTCGCCTTTGGGCACTTTCAGGTTGTGGTCGTCAACGCTGACCAGCAGGCCGGCGGCGTCGAACGCAGCAACGATTTGTTTGCGCGCTTCGAAACGGTCGAGACCGACGTATTCAGCCGGGATCTTGCCGTCGATGCTTTCGTTCAGCGTGCCGTCGAGGTTGAACACCTGACAGGCCGGCAGTACGGCGGCGTTCTTGTCGAAGATGTTCAGCAGCGGCAGGTTGTGGCGCTTGCCGACTTCGTAGTCGTTGAAATCGTGGGCCGGGGTGATTTTCACGCAACCGGTGCCGAATTCAGGATCGCAGTAATCGTCGGCGATGATCGGGATGCGGCGGCCAACCAGTGGCAGCACGACAAACTGGCCGATCAGGGCTTTGTAGCGCTCATCGTTCGGGTTAACCGCGACGGCGGAGTCGCCGAGCATGGTTTCCGGACGGGTGGTCGCGACGATCAGGAAATCGTTGCCTTCAGCGGTTTTCGCGCCGTCGGCCAGCGGGTACTTGAGGTTCCACAGGAAGCCTTTCTCGTCGTGGTTTTCCACTTCGAGGTCGGAAATCGCCGTGTGCAGCTTGGTGTCCCAGTTGACCAGACGCTTGCCGCGGTAGATCAAGCCGTCCTCGTGCAGGCGCACAAAGGCTTCTTTGACCGCTTCCGAGAGACCGTCGTCCATGGTGAAGCGCTCGCGGCTCCAGTCCACGGATGAGCCGAGGCGGCGGATCTGACGGCTGATGTTGCCACCGGACTGATCCTTCCACTCCCAGACTTTCTCGAGGAATTTTTCGCGGCCCAGGTCATGACGGTTCTGACCGGTGGCTTCCAGTTGACGCTCCACCAGCATCTGCGTGGCGATACCGGCGTGGTCGGTGCCCGGCTGCCACAGGGTGTTGCGACCCTGCATGCGGCGGAAACGGATCAGGGCGTCCATGATCGCGTTGTTGAAACCGTGCCCCATGTGCAGGCTGCCGGTGACGTTCGGCGGCGGGATCATGATGGTGTAGGAATCGCCCGCGCCTTGCGGTGCGAAATAGTTCTCGGACTCCCAGGTGTTGTACCAGGAAGTTTCAATGGCGTGCGGCTGGTAGGTCTTATCCATGCGCGGCGGGACCCTATTGGCATTTATTCAGGAAAAGCCGGGAAGTATAGCGGGGCATGGGGCCGAGGGCGAGCGGGGGGAGGGTGGTGTGCGTTTCAAATGTGACAGGGGGCTTGCTCGCGAATGCGGTGTGTCAGGCGCCCTCATCACTGGCCGATACACCGCATTCGCGAGCAAGCCCGCTCCCACAGGGGATTTGTGGTTATTCGTATTGGCTCAAAAGCCGTTCCATTCGCGCATCGAGGCGACGTTTGATCTCGGTTTCGATGTGGGGAGCGAAGTCGTCGATCACGTCTTGCATGATCAACTGTGCGGCGGCGCGCAGTTCGCTGTCCAGGTGCAGCAGGGCATCCGGGCCTTTGTCGAGGGTCGCCGAAGGTTGCGCGGCAGGTGTCGCAGAGGGAGCCGGTGGCGGTTCGACGGCTGGCGGCTGGGTGCCGGCTGAGTCGAACAACATCGGAATCTGTTCCTGTTCACCGTCGTCGACCGTGTCGGTCAGCAGCGGTGGCTGCAGGTTGTCATCGCCGAGCAACTGGCGGATTGATTCAAGATCGTCCAGCAGGTGTGCGGACTTTTGCTGCGGTTTTGGAGTGTCCATCGCAATGCTCAGAGTCGCTGTAAACGGTGATCTTGCAGAGGATAGCCCTGTTCGCGGTAGAAACGGAAACTCTCCCGCGCAGCCGCCCGTATGGTTGGGTCCTCCACCACCACTTCCGCCACCCGGGCGAATTTGCTGGCGAAAGTCGGGACTTTCAGGTCGAGATTGACCAGCAGGTCCTGATGCTCGCCGCAGTCAGCGCCCAGTCCCAGCACGATCAAACCGTCAGGTTCGCTGTCGGCCGGGCCGTGGGGCACGAAGGTTTCGCCCTTGAACGCCCACAAGCGAGCATCTAGATCGTCACGCTGAGCGGCATCGCTGCAATGCAGGTAGATGCGGTGGCCCATGCGCCAGGCTTTTTCAGTGAGCTTGCAGGCAAAGTCCAGACGAGCCGAAGGATCGGCGCTGGGCAGGATATAAAAGTCGACTTTGGTCATTGCGGTTCCAGAGCGGCAAACGGCGTCACCTGAAAGTGACGCCGCCGCCCGTCAGCGGTTTCAGGCTTTGGCGCGATCGAGCAGGTACTGGGTCAGCAGTGGCACCGGGCGGCCGGTGGCGCCCTTGTCCTTGCCGCCGCTGGTCCACGCGGTGCCGGCGATGTCCAGGTGCGCCCAGTTGAGGTTCTTGGTGAATCGCGACAGGAAGCAAGCTGCCGTGATGGTGCCGGCCTTTGGGCCACCAATGTTGGCGATGTCGGCGAACGGGCTGTCCAGTTGCTCTTGATACTCATCGAACAGCGGCAGTTGCCAGGCACGGTCGTCGGCCGTTTTGCCGGCGCTGAGCAGTTGCTCGATCAGTTCGTCGTTGTTGCCCAGCAGGCCGGAAGTGTGTGCACCCAGTGCCACGACGCAGGCGCCGGTCAGGGTGGCGATGTCGATCACCGCTTGCGGCTTGAAGCGCTCGGAGTAGGTCAGGGCGTCGCACAGCACCAGACGGCCTTCGGCGTCGGTGTTGAGGATTTCCACGGTCTGGCCGCTCATGGTGGTGACGATGTCGCCCGGACGCGAGGCATTGCCGCTCGGCATGTTTTCGGCGCAGGCGAGGATGCACACCAGGTTGATCGGCAGTTTCAACTCGAGCACGGCACGCAGGGTGCCGAAGACGCTGGCAGCACCGCCCATGTCGTACTTCATTTCGTCCATGCCGGCGCCCGGCTTCAGGCTGATACCGCCGGTGTCGAAGGTGATGCCTTTGCCGACCAGTGCGTATGGCTTCTCGGATTTCTTGCCGCCGTTGTATTGCATGACGATCAGGCGCGGCGGTTGGGCGCTGCCCTGGCCGACGGCGTAGAACGAACCCATGCCCAGCGCCTTGATCTTCTTCTCGTCGAGGACTTCGACTTTCAGATCCTTGAACGCTTTGCCCAGATCCTTGGCTTGCTCGCCGAGGAACGTCGGGTGGCAGATGTTCGGCGGCAGGTTGCCCAGATTACGGGTAAAGGCCATGCCGTTCGCGATCGCTGTCGCGTGAGTCACGGCGCGCTGCACTTCGGCCTGGGCAGCCTTGATGGTCAGCAGGGTGATTTTCTTCAGGGCGCGGGGTTCGGCTTTCTGGCTCTTGAACTGGTCGAAGGTGTATTCGCCGTCCAGCAGGGTTTCTGCCAGCAGACGGGTTTTGCCGTAGCTGTCGCGGTTTTTGACAATGATTTCATCCAGCGCCAGTACGGCATCACTGCCGCCCAGGCCCTTCAGCGTGTTGAGGATGCCGGCAACGATTTTGCGCAGCGGGCGGTCGCCCAGTTCTTCATCCTTGCCCACACCGACCAGCAGCACGCGCTCGGCTTTGAGGTTCGGCAGGCTGTGCAGCAGCAGGCTTTGGCCGACTTTGCCGGCCAGATCGCCACGCTTGAGTACCGCGCTGATCGCGCCGCCGCTCAGTTCATCGAGCTGCTTGGCGGCGACGCCGAGCTTGCGGCCTTCACCGACGGCAACCACCAGGGTGGCGGTTTTCAACGTTTCTGGGCTAACGCTTTTTACAACCAGTTCCATGTCCGGATCCCTGAATGAATGATCAACACACAGGCGTTCGACGGTGTTCGCAGTCGCCTGCTTATAGATAGAAGAGGCGCAGGCCAAGGCCTGCGACAAGGGCCGCAGTTTGAACCTCGCTCACCGCGCCTGACAACCCTCGGTTGTACGATCTTCAACCGATTGCACGCGCGGATGAGTGTGCGCAGTGACAGGCGCCCTCAATCACAGGATAATGCCGCATCTTTTTTCGACGGCTCTGCCTTGCGGGCCGGTTGATGTGTTTGCTTGTTTGGCCGCCTTAGCCTGACAACCCTGGAGTGTCTGGTTTGATCGTCTTCCGTTATCTGTCCCGCGAAGTCCTGTTGACCCTCAGCGCTGTGAGTGCTGTGCTGCTGGTCATCATCATGAGCGGTCGCTTCATCAAATACCTCGCTCAGGCCGCTGCCGGCCAGCTCGATCCGGGTTCTCTGTTCCTGATCATGGGCTATCGTCTGCCGGGGTTCATGCAACTGATTCTGCCGCTGGGCCTGTTCCTCGGGATCCTGCTGGCCTACGGTCGCCTGTACCTCGAAAGCGAAATGACCGTGCTCTCGGCCACCGGCATGAGCCAGCAGAAGCTGTTTCGCATCACGCTGTTTCCGGCCACCCTGGTTGCACTGGTCGTGGCATGGCTGAGCCTGGGCCTGGCCCCGCAAGGTGCCAACCAGTTCCAGTTGCTGCTCAACAAGCAGGACGCGCTTACCGAATTCGATACGCTCGAGCCAGGTCGCTTCCAGGCGCTGCGTGACGGCACCCGCGTGACCTACACCGAAACGCTGAGCGATGACCGCGTCAATCTGGGCAGCGTGTTTATCTCGCAGAAGAACCTCGGCGCCGATCAGAAGGATCGCGGGATTTCCGTACTGGTGGCCGAGAAGGGCCGTCAGGAAGTTCGTCCTGACGGCAATCGCTATCTGATTCTCGAAGACGGCTATCGTTATGACGGCAGCCCAGGGCTGGCCGATTACCGCGCCATCCATTACGAAACCTATGGTGTTTTGCTGCCCAAGCCGGACGTCAGCGAAGAAGTCACTGACCGCGATGCGATGCCGACATCGACCTTGCTGGGCAATGACGACATCCGCTCCAAAACCGAACTGCAATGGCGTCTGTCCCTGCCGTTGCTGGTGTTTATCGTGACCCTGATGGCGGTGCCGCTGTCGCGAGTCAACCCGCGTCAAGGGCGTTTCCTCAAGTTGCTGCCGGCGATTCTTCTTTATATGGCTTACCTGACCATCCTGATTGCCGCCCGCGGCGCCCTTGAAAAAGGCAAGATTCCACCCGCCCTCGGCTTGTGGTGGGTGCATGCGATCTTCCTGTTCATCGGTATCGGCCTGCTGTACTGGGAGCCGTTGCGCCTGAAGATGGCCAGCCGTCGCGCCGCTGCACTGGAGGTGGCTCGTGGTTAAACTCGACCGCTATATCGGCAGCAGCGTCTTCATGGCGATCATCGCCGTGCTGGCAATCATTCTCGGTCTGGCGACCCTGTTCGCCTTTATCGATGAGATGGGCGACGTCAGCGATACCTACACCCTGGTTGATGTCCTGGGGTTCGTTTTGCTGACCGCGCCACGCCGGCTCTATGAAATGCTGCCGATGGCAGCGTTGATTGGTTGCCTGATCGGCCTCGGCAGTCTGGCCAGCAGCAGTGAGCTGACCGTGATGCGCGCCGCCGGCGTGTCCATCGGCCGGATCGTCTGGGCGGTGATGAAGCCAATGCTGGTGCTGATGCTGGCCGGCGTGCTGATCGGTGAGTACATAGCCCCTGCCACCGAAAGCATGGCCCAGGCCAACCGCTCGCTGGCTCAGGGCAGTGGCGACGCGCAAAGCGCCAAGCACGGTATGTGGCACCGCCAGGGTGAAGAGTTCATTCACATCAACGCCGTTCAACCCAATGGCCTGTTGTATGGCGTGACGCGCTATCGCTTTGACAAAGAGCGCCATCTTCTGAGTTCGAGCTTCGCCAAAAAGGCCGAGTTCGATAAAGATCACTGGGAGCTCACCGACGTAGCAACCACCGTTTTCCATGACCGCAGCACCGAGGTTGTAAACACGCCCACTGAGCGTTGGGATGTGTCCCTGAGCCCGCAATTGCTGAGCACAGTGGTCATGGCTCCGGAATCGCTGTCAATCACCGGCCTGTGGGGTTACATCCACTATCTGGCGGAGCAGGGCCTGAGCAACGGCCGTTACTGGCTGGCATTTTGGGTCAAGGTGTTGCAGCCATTGGTCACCGCCGCACTGGTATTGATGGCCATTTCCTTCATCTTCGGCCCGCTGCGTTCGGTGACCCTGGGGCAGCGTGTCTTCACTGGCGTGCTGGTCGGCTTCACCTTCCGCATCGTTCAGGATTTGCTCGGCCCATCGAGCCTGGTGTTCGGTTTCTCACCGCTGTTTGCGGTGCTGGTGCCGGCCGGAGTCTGTGCGCTGGCCGGTGTCTGGCTGCTGCGACGAGCGGGTTGATGAACAAGCTTTCATCCGCCGTTTAACCCTGAAAACGCCTCGATCAACCGATCGGGGCGTTTTTGTATGCAATCCGGGTGACAGGTGAACGTGACGCTTGCGCCGTGTATCAGGTACAATTCCCGGCTATTTTTCGGCGGGCCAAGCCTGCAGCCTTTTTGAGTGTTGATCCGTGAGTGATTTGAGTCATATCCGCAATTTCTCCATCATCGCCCACATTGACCATGGCAAGTCGACGCTGGCCGATCGCTTTATCCAGATGTGCGGCGGCCTGGCCGAGCGTGAAATGGAAGCCCAGGTACTGGATTCCATGGATCTGGAGCGTGAACGCGGGATCACCATCAAGGCCCACAGCGTTACCCTCTATTACAAAGCCAAAGATGGCGTCACCTACCAGCTGAACTTCATTGACACCCCTGGCCACGTCGACTTCACCTATGAAGTCAGCCGTTCCCTGGCGGCGTGTGAAGGTGCCTTGCTGGTGGTCGATGCCGGTCAAGGTGTTGAAGCCCAGTCCGTGGCCAACTGCTACACCGCGATCGAGCAGGGCCTTGAGGTCATGCCGGTCCTGAACAAGATCGACCTGCCACAGGCCGAACCGGAACGCGTCAAGGACGAGATCGAGAAGATCATCGGCATCGACGCCGCCGACGCCGTCACCTGCAGCGCCAAGACCGGTCTGGGTGTCGACGAAGTGCTCGAGCGTCTGGTGCACACCATTCCTGCGCCGACCGGCAACATCGAAGATCCGCTGCAGGCGTTGATCATCGATTCCTGGTTCGACAACTATCTGGGCGTTGTCTCCCTGGTTCGCGTGCGCCACGGCCGTGTGAAGAAGGGCGACAAGATTCTGGTGAAATCCACCGGCAAGATCCACCTGGTCGACAGCGTCGGCGTGTTCAATCCGAAACACACCGCCACGGTTGACCTGAAGGCCGGCGAAGTGGGCTTCATCATCGCCAGCATCAAGGACATCCACGGTGCCCCGGTCGGTGACACCCTGACCCTCAGCTCCACCCCGGATGTTCCGGTACTGCCGGGCTTCAAACGCATCCAGCCACAGGTTTACGCCGGTCTGTTCCCGGTCAGCTCCGACGATTTCGAAGATTTCCGCGAAGCGCTGCAGAAGCTGACCCTCAACGACTCGTCGCTGCAATACACCCCGGAAAGCTCCGACGCACTGGGCTTCGGCTTCCGTTGCGGCTTCCTCGGCATGCTGCACATGGAGATCATCCAGGAGCGCCTGGAGCGCGAGTACAACCTGGACCTGATCACCACGGCGCCGACGGTAATCTTCGAACTGGTGCTCAAAACCGGTGAAACGATTTACGTCGACAACCCCTCCAAGCTGCCGGATGTCTCGGCCATCGAAGACATGCGCGAGCCGATCGTGCGTGCCAACATCCTGGTTCCGCAAGAACACCTGGGCAACGTCATCACCCTGTGCATCGAGAAACGCGGTGTACAGGTCGACATGCTGTTCCTCGGTAATCAGGTGCAAGTCACTTATGACCTGCCGATGAACGAAGTGGTCCTGGACTTCTTCGACCGTCTCAAATCCACCAGCCGCGGCTATGCTTCGCTGGACTACCATTTCGATCGTTACCAATCGGCTAATCTGGTGAAACTGGACGTGCTGATCAACGGCGACAAGGTCGATGCTCTGGCGTTGATCGTGCACCGTGACAACTCGCACTACAAAGGTCGCCAGTTGACCGAGAAGATGAAAGAACTGATTCCGCGACAGATGTTCGACGTGGCCATCCAGGCCGCCATTGGCGGTCAGATCGTTGCACGGACAACCGTCAAGGCGCTCAGAAAGAACGTATTGGCCAAATGCTACGGTGGTGACGTCAGCCGTAAGAAGAAACTGCTCGAGAAGCAAAAGGCCGGTAAGAAACGCATGAAGCAGGTCGGCAACGTGGAAATTCCACAAGAAGCCTTCCTTGCCGTGCTCAGGTTGGAATAGTCAGGTCCTATGTCACTAAATTTCCCGCTGTTGCTGGTCATCGCCGTGTTCGTCTGCGGCCTGTTGGCGTTGCTTGATCTGTTGATCCTCGCGCCGCGTCGACGCGCTGCCATTGCCTCTTATCAAGGCAGTGTCGGCGAGCCCGATGTGGTGGTGGTCGAAAAACTGAACAAAGAGCCGCTGCTGGTGGAATACGGCAAGTCGTTCTTCCCGGTGTTGTTCATCGTGCTGGTGCTGCGTTCGTTCCTGGTGGAGCCGTTCCAGATCCCGTCCGGTTCGATGAAACCGACCCTGGATGTCGGTGACTTCATTCTGGTGAACAAGTTTTCTTACGGGATCCGCCTGCCGGTGATCGACAAGAAAATCATCGAAGTCGGTGATCCGCAGCGGGGCGATGTGATGGTGTTTCGCTACCCAAGCGACCCGAGCGTCAACTACATCAAGCGTGTAGTCGGCCTGCCGGGCGACACCGTGCGTTACACCGCTGACAAGCGTCTGTTCGTCAACGGCGAATCGATTGCCGAGCAGTTGGTTGGCTCCGAGCCGGGCACCCTGGGCAGCGCTGAGCTCTACCAGGAAAAACTCGGCGCCGCCGAGCACTTGATCCGCAAGGAAATGAGCCGCTACCGCGCGACCCCGGATCATTCGTGGACCGTGCCGGCCGGGCACTACTTCATGATGGGCGACAACCGCGACAACTCGAACGACAGTCGCTACTGGGATGATCCCAACATTCCCAAGGACATGTTGGGCATGGTTCCCGACCAGAATATCGTCGGCAAGGCCTTTGCAGTCTGGATGAGCTGGCCGGAACCGAAACTCAGCCACCTGCCGAATTTCTCGCGGGTAGGCCTGATCAAGTAATCACACACGGCGCTGTTGACCACAGCGCCGAATGCATTTCTGGAGTCGACACAATCGGCTTCGTAATAGTCAGGATGTAATTTTTGAACACAGCGTTAATTGTCCCAGACCTGAGCCGTACCCCGGCGATGGCGGTGGAATCCAGCTTTGATCTCAGCGTGGGTAAACCGTGAGCGCCTCATTAAGCCGTCTCGAGCGTCAGCTCGGTTACACCTTCAAGGATCAGGAGCTGATGCTCCTGGCCCTCACGCACCGCAGTTTCGCCGGGCGTAACAACGAACGCCTGGAATTCCTCGGTGATGCCATCCTCAACTTCGTGGCGGGCGAGGCGCTGTTCGATCGTTTCCCGCTCGCCCGTGAAGGCCAGTTGTCGCGTTTGCGCGCACGCTTGGTGAAAGGTGAGACGCTGGCCGTGCTGGCTCGCGGTTTCGACCTGGGGGATTATCTGCGTCTGGGGTCCGGCGAGTTGAAAAGTGGCGGTTTCCGTCGCGAATCGATTCTGGCCGATGCCCTCGAAGCCTTGATCGGTGCGATTTACCTCGACGCCGGCATGGACATGGCTCGCGAGCGCGTACTGGCCTGGCTGGCGGGTGAGTTCGAAGGTCTGACCCTGGTCGACACCAACAAGGATCCGAAGACCCGCCTGCAGGAATTCCTGCAATCACGCGGTTGCGACCTGCCTCGTTACGAGGTGGTGGATATCCAGGGCGAGCCGCACTGCCGAACCTTCTTCGTCGAGTGCGAAGTTGTCTTACTGAATGAAAAAAGCCGAGGTCAGGGTGTGAGCCGTCGTATTGCCGAACAGGTAGCGGCCGCCGCAGCACTGATTGCCCTAGGCGTGGAGAATGGCAATGACTGATACAAACGCAACTCGCTGTGGCTACGTTGCCATCGTCGGCCGTCCCAACGTGGGCAAGTCCACGCTGCTGAACCACATTCTTGGTCAGAAGCTGGCGATCACCTCGCGCAAGCCACAAACCACTCGTCACAACATGCTCGGGATCAAGACCGAGGGTGGCGTGCAGGCGATCTACGTCGACACCCCCGGCATGCACAAGGGTGGCGAAAAGGCGCTGAACCGTTACATGAACAAGACCGCTTCGGCGGCGTTGAAAGACGTTGACGTGGTGATCTTCGTGGTCGATCGCACCAAGTGGACCGAAGAAGACCAGATGGTGCTGGAGCGTGTGCAATACGTGACCGGCCCGCTGATCGTCGCACTGAACAAGACCGACCGTATCGAAGACAAAGCCGAGTTGA
Source organism: Pseudomonas sp. EA_65y_Pfl2_P78 (assembly GCF_963970495.1). Lineage (NCBI taxonomy): Bacteria > Pseudomonadati > Pseudomonadota > Gammaproteobacteria > Pseudomonadales > Pseudomonadaceae > Pseudomonas > Pseudomonas sp. EA_65y_Pfl2_P78. Next base: position 108,856 of record NZ_CAXAON010000011.1, read on the forward strand.
TGCCGCACCTGAGCTGGTTGCAGGAACAGCTGCCGAACGCGCAGATCATCCCGATTTCGGCGCAGCACGGGCATAACCTCGACGCGCTGGAAAAGGTGATTGCCGATCACCTGCCGGAAAACGATCACTTCTTTCCCGAAGACCAGATCACCGACCGCAGCAGCCGTTTCCTCGCCGCCGAACTGGTGCGCGAGAAAATCATGCGCCAGATGGGCGCTGAGCTGCCATACCAGATCACCGTCGAAATCGAAGAGTTCAAGCAGCAGGGCAAGACCCTGCACATCCATGCGCTGATCCTCGTCGAACGTGACGGCCAGAAGAAGATCATCATTGGCGACAAGGGCGAGCGCATCAAGCGCATCGGCACCGAAGCGCGCAAGGACATGGAGTTGCTGTTCGACTCCAAGATCATGCTCAACCTGTGGGTCAAGGTGAAGGGCGGCTGGTCCGACGACGAGCGTGCGCTGCGTTCGCTGGGTTACGGCGACCTGTAATACCGGTTTTCTGATACTCCAGAGAACCCCCTGTGGGAGCGGGCTTGCTCGCGAATGCGCAGTGTCAGTCGACATTCACTTCGACTGATTCACCGCTTTCGCGAGCAAGCCCGCTCCCACAGTAGTTTTGGGTTGTGAGTAAAAAACGCGTTTCTTCATCGAGAATTCCATGTCGCAAACTCCACCTCCTGCCCAACCCGCCTACGTCCTGCATTCGCGCGCCTACCGCGAAACCAGCGCGTTGGTGGATTTCCTCACGCCGCAAGGTCGGCTGCGAGCGGTGCTGCGCAGTGCGCGGGGAAAGGCCGGGACGTTGGCGCGGCCGTTCGTGGCGCTGGAAGTCGAGTTTCGCGGCAAGGGCGAGTTGAAGAATGTCGGGCGCATGGAAAGTGCCGGCACCTGCGCCTGGCTCAATGGCGAGGCGCTGTTCAGCGGTCTTTACCTCAACGAGCTCTTGATCCGCCTGCTGCCTGCCGAAGATCCGCACCCGGCGGTGTTCGATCACTACGCAGCAACCCTGCTGGCTCTGGCCGAAGGCCGGCCGCTGGAACCGTTGTTGCGCTCTTTCGAATGGCGTCTGCTCGATGACCTCGGTTACGGCTTTTCCATGAATACCGATATTCACGGCGAGCCTGTTGCGCCCGATGGTCTCTACCGTCTGCAAGTGGACGCCGGCCTTGAGCGCGTTTACTTGCTGCAACCCGGCCTGTTCAACGGCGTTGAATTACTCGCCATGGCCGAAGCCGACTGGTCGGCTCCCGGCGCACTCTCCGCCGCCAAGCGTTTGATGCGTCAGGCCTTGGCCGTTCACCTCGGCGGTCGCCCTCTGGTCAGTCGCGAGCTGTTTCGCAAGCCCTAGCCCCGTGTATGCTGTGCGCCGAATCTTTCCATTCAGGAGCGCATCCGTGACCACCAGCAATCGCATTCTTCTTGGCGTGAACATCGACCACGTCGCCACCCTGCGTCAGGCCCGTGGCACGCGCTACCCGGATCCGGTCAAGGCTGCGCTGGACGCGGAAGAGGCGGGCGCCGATGGCATCACGGTGCATCTGCGCGAAGACCGTCGGCACATTCAGGAGCGCGACGTACTGTTGCTCAAGGACGTGCTGCAAACCCGCATGAACTTCGAAATGGGCGTCACCGAAGAAATGATGGCGTTTGCCGAACGCATCCGTCCTGCGCACATCTGCCTGGTCCCGGAAACCCGTCAGGAGCTGACCACCGAAGGCGGTCTGGATGTGGCAGGGCAGGAAGAACGCATCAAAGCGGCGGTTGAGCGTCTGTCGAAGATCGGCAGCGAGGTGTCGCTGTTCATCGATGCCGACGAGCGTCAGATTGCGGCCTCCAAGCGCGTCGGTGCGCCGGCCATTGAGCTGCACACCGGGCGTTATGCCGATGCCGAAACCCCGACCGAAGTCGCCGAAGAACTGAAACGAGTGGCGGACGGTGTGGCGTTTGGTCTGGCTCAGGGGTTGATCGTCAATGCCGGTCATGGTCTGCATTACCACAACGTTGAGGCCGTGGCCGCGATCAAGGGCATCAACGAACTGAACATCGGCCATGCGCTGGTGGCGCATGCGTTGTTCGTTGGCTTCAAGTCTGCCGTCTCTGAAATGAAAGCGCTGATTCTGGCGGCTGCAAAAGCTTAAGCCTCATCGCAAAACCAATGTGGGAGCCAGCAGGCTGGCTCCCACATTTGATTGAAGGTATCTGGGCTAGAGCGGGGCTGGCTCTTGAGTCGGCTTGGACTTGTCGATCCCCGGCACATGAAGGTTGCCTTCAGCCACCTGATCACCTTCAAGCTGCGGCTGGGTCACCCAAGTGAGAATGTCGTAGTAGCGACGAATGTTCGCGACAAAATGCACCGGTTCGCCGCCCCGGGCGTAGCCATAGCGGGTCTTGCTGTACCACTGCTTCTGCGCGAGGCGCGGCAGCATTTTCTTCACATCCAGCCACTTGTTCGGGTTCAGGCCTTCTTTGGAGGCCAGTTTGCGGGCGTCGTCCAGGTGGCCGCTGCCGACGTTGTACGCCGCCAGGGCAAACCAGGTGCGATCCGGCTCCTGAATCGAATCGTCGAGCTGATCCTTCATGTTAGCCAGGTACTTCGCGCCGCCCATGATGCTCTGCTTCGGATCGAGTCGGTTGGACACACCCATGGCCTGAGCGGTGTTCTGGGTCAGCATCATCAGCCCCCGCACGCCGGTTTTGGAGGTGACCGTCGGTTGCCACAGTGATTCCTGATAACCGATGGCCGCGAGCAGGCGCCAGTCGACTTTCTCTTTTTTGGCGTAGGTCTTGAAGTGCTGTTCGTATTTGGGCAAGCGTTGCTGCAAGTGCTGGGCGAACGTGGTGGCACCCATGTAACCGAGGACGTCGACATGCCCGTAGTAGCGGTCTTTGAGGCGTTGCAGGGTGCCGTTCTTCTGCACCTTGTCCAGATAGCTGTTGATCTCGTTGAGCAGGCTGTTGTCTTCGCCCGGTGCGACGGCCCAACTCTGGCTGCGCGCATCGCCGAGATCGAAGGCCACGCGGATGTTGGTGAAGTACACCTGGTTCATTGCCACTTCGTTGGAGTCGACCAGGGTCAGGTCGATCTGGCCTTCATCAACCATGCGCAGCAGGTCGACCACTTCAACCGCGTCGGACTCTTCGTATTCGATGGCGGGGTATTTCTGTTTCAGTTCGGCCAGTTGTTCGGCGTGGGTGCTGCCCTTGAGCACCATGATCTTCTTGCCCACCAGGTCACCGGCGTCGGTGGGCCGTGACTGGCCGTTGCGATAGATGATCTGCGGGGTGACTTCGAGGTAGGGGTGGGAAAACCTCACCTGTTTCTTGCGCTGTTCACTGCTGACCAGCCCGGCTGCAGCCAGGACCGGGCCGTTCGGTTTGCCGATCTGGTCGAAGAGGTCGTCGAGGTTGTCGGCGGTCTCGATTTTAAGCTCGACACCCAAATCTTCGGCAAAGCGCTTCACCAGCTCGTATTCGAAGCCGGTTTCACCGCTGCGATCCTGAAAGTAGGTGGCGGGGCTGTTCCGGGTAATCACCCGCAGCACACCATCCTCCTTTACGCGCTCGAGTGTGTTGGGTTTATCAACACAGCCACCGAGCAACAGGAAGAGTCCGGTTGCGATCAGCCATTTGGCGTACCGCGGACGCAAAGCCTTTGGGAAAAACATTTGCGCAGTATACGCAAAGGACCGCGGGCGCCATATCTCGACAGTGCAGGGCTTGTCTGCTAGCGATCACAAAACCGAACGAAACCCCACATAAACGGGCCTGCCGGGCATTTTGTTACAGCAAAAATAAGCCATTGTCGCAGGCTGGGTAAATTTGACTTGCGAATCAGAAACACAGATCGACGTCCGGGTGCAACCGTGCGTAGCGTTTCGGGTGATGTTGAGGGCGGTTTAGGCTAGAATGCACGGCCTCAAAGCACACCCCTTCCCGAGGCTGTCCCGAAGATGTTGATCCTGCGCGGCGCTCCTGCCCTTTCTGCCTTTCGCCACAGCAAACTCCTTGAGCAACTGAGCCAGAAGGTTCCGGCTGTCAGTGGCTTGTATGCTGAATTCGCTCACTTCGCCGAAGTCACCGGCGTCCTGACCGGCGACGAACAGCAGGTGCTTGCGCGCCTTCTGAAGTACGGTCCAAGCGTTCCGGTTCAAGAGCCGACCGGCCGTCTGTTCCTGGTGTTGCCGCGTTTTGGCACCATCTCGCCATGGTCGAGCAAGGCCAGCGACATCGCTCGCAACTGCGGTCTGAGCAAGATCCAGCGCCTGGAGCGCGGCATCGCGTTCTACGTGGCCGGTCAGTTCAGCGACGCCCAAGCCCAGCAGGTTGCCGATGTCCTGCATGACCGCATGACCCAGATCGTTCTGGCCAATCTGGAGCAGGCCGCCGGCCTGTTCAGCCACGCCGAACCGAAACCGCTGACCGCCATCGACATTCTCGGTGGCGGTCGCGCCGCGCTGGAAAAAGCCAACACCGAGCTGGGCCTGGCCCTGGCCGAAGACGAGATCGACTATCTGGTCGACGCCTTCAACGGTTTGCAGCGCAACCCGCACGACATCGAACTGATGATGTTTGCCCAGGCCAACTCCGAGCACTGCCGCCACAAGATCTTCAACGCCAGTTGGGACATTGACGGCCAGAGCCAGGAAAAAAGCCTGTTCGGCATGATCAAGAACACCTATGTGATGCACAGCGAAGGCGTTCTGTCGGCTTATAAGGACAACGCCTCGGTGATCGTCGGCAACGTGGCCGGCCGCTTCTTCCCGAACCCTGAAACCCGTCAGTACGGCGCGGTTCAGGAGCCGGTGCACATCCTGATGAAGGTCGAGACCCACAACCACCCGACCGCGATTGCCCCGTTCCCGGGCGCGTCCACCGGTTCCGGTGGCGAGATTCGCGACGAAGGTGCAACCGGTCGTGGCGCCAAGCCAAAAGCCGGCCTGACCGGTTTCACCGTGTCGAACCTGCAGATTCCGGGCTTCGAACAGCCGTGGGAAGTGCCGTACGGCAAGCCTGAACGCATCGTCACCGCGCTGGACATCATGATCGAAGGCCCGCTCGGCGGCGCCGCGTTCAACAACGAATTCGGTCGTCCGGCCCTGACCGGTTATTTCCGTACCTTTGAACAATCGATCACCACCCCGCACGGTGACGAAGTTCGCGGTTACCACAAGCCGATCATGCTCGCTGGCGGCATGGGCAACATCCGCGAAGAACACGTCAAGAAAGGCGAGATCGTCGTCGGTTCCAAACTGATCGTACTCGGCGGCCCAGCGATGCTGATCGGTCTGGGTGGCGGTGCGGCTTCCTCTATGGCCACCGGCACCAGCTCGGCGGATCTGGACTTCGCTTCCGTTCAGCGTGAAAACCCTGAGATGGAGCGTCGCTGCCAGGAAGTCATCGACCGTTGCTGGCAACTGGGCGACAAGAACCCGATCAGCTTCATCCACGACGTGGGGGCGGGCGGTCTGTCCAACGCCTTCCCGGAGCTGGTCAACGACGGCGACCGCGGTGGCCGTTTCGAACTGCGCAACATTCCAAACGACGAGCCGGGCATGGCCCCGCACGAAATCTGGAGTAACGAATCCCAGGAACGCTACGTGCTGGCCGTCGGCCCGCAAGACTTCGAGCGCTTCCAGGCGATCTGCGAGCGTGAGCGCTGCCCGTTTGCCGTAGTCGGTGAAGCCACCGCCGAGCCGCAGCTTACTGTCACCGATAGCCACTTCGGCAACAACCCGGTGGACATGCCACTGGAAGTGTTGCTGGGCAAGGCGCCGCGCATGCACCGTTCGGTGGTTCGCGAGGCCGAACTGGGCGATGACTTCGATCCGTCGAACCTCGACATCACCGAGTCCATCGAACGCGTTCTGCATCACCCGGCTGTCGCGAGCAAGAGCTTCCTGATCACCATCGGTGACCGCACCATCACCGGCCTCGTGGCCCGTGACCAGATGGTTGGCCCATGGCAGGTTCCGGTTGCCGACGTGGCCGTTACCGCCACCAGTTTCGACGTCTACACCGGTGAAGCCATGGCGATGGGCGAGCGGACTCCGCTGGCGCTGCTGGACGCTCCGGCGTCGGGCCGCATGGCCATCGGCGAAACCCTGACCAACATTGCCGCTTCGCGCATCAACAAGCTCTCCGACATCAAACTGTCGGCGAACTGGATGTCCGCTGCCGGTCACCCGGGTGAAGACGCACGTCTGTACGACACCGTGAAAGCGGTCGGTATGGAACTGTGCCCTGAGCTGGGCATTACCATTCCGGTGGGCAAGGACTCGATGTCCATGGCCACCCGCTGGAACGACAACGGCGAAGAAAAAACCGTGACCTCGCCGATGTCGCTGATCGTGACCGGTTTCGCGCCAGTGGCTGACATCCGTCAGACCCTGACCCCGGAACTGCGCATGGACAAGGGCACCACCGACCTGATCCTGATCGACCTCGGTCGCGGGCAGAATCGCATGGGTGCTTCGATCCTTGCGCAAGTACACGGCAAGCTCGGCAAGCACGCGCCGGACGTCGACGACGCCGAAGACCTGAAAGCCTTCTTCGCCGTGATCCAGGGCCTTAACGCTGACGGTCACCTGCTGGCTTACCACGACCGTTCCGACGGTGGTCTGCTGACTTGCGTGGTGGAAATGGCCTTCGCTGGCCACTGCGGTCTGAGTCTTAACCTGGACAGCGTTGCCGAAAGCGCCGCTGAAATCGCCGCCATCCTGTTCAACGAAGAACTGGGTGCCGTGATTCAGGTTCGTCAGGACGCCACGCCAGACATCCTCGCGCAGTTCAGCGCGGCCGGTCTGGGCGACTGTGTTTCGGTGATCGGTCAGCCGATCAACAATGGCCAGATCAACATCACCTTTAACGGTGACACCGTGTTCGAAGGCCAGCGTCGTCTGCTGCAACGTCAGTGGGCCGAGACCAGCTACCAGGTCCAGCGTCTGCGTGACAACGCCGACTGCGCCGAACAAGAGTTCGACGTGCTGCTGGAAGAAGACAACCCGGGCCTGAGCGTCAAGCTGAGCTACGACGTCAACCAGGACATCGCCGCGCCCTACATCAAAAAAGGCATTCGCCCACAGGTTGCCGTACTGCGTGAGCAGGGCGTCAACGGTCAGGTGGAAATGGCGGCAGCGTTCGACCGCGCCGGTTTCAACGCGATTGACGTGCACATGAGCGACATTCTGGCCGGCCGTGTCGACCTGAACGAGTTCAAAGGTCTGGTGGCGTGCGGTGGTTTCTCCTACGGCGACGTGCTGGGTGCCGGTGAAGGCTGGGCCAAGTCGGCCCTGTTCAACAGCCGCGCTCGCGATGCGTTCCAGGGGTTCTTCGAGCGTAACGACAGTTTCACCCTCGGCGTGTGCAACGGTTGCCAGATGATGTCCAACCTGCACGAACTGATCCCGGGCAGCGAGTTCTGGCCGCACTTCGTGCGCAACCGCTCCGAGCAGTTCGAAGCGCGCGTGGCGATGGTTCAGGTTCAGGAGTCGAACTCGATCTTCCTGCAGGGCATGGCCGGTTCGCGTATGCCGATCGCCATTGCTCACGGTGAAGGTCATGCCGAGTTTTCCAGCGAAGAAGCTCTGCTGGAAGCGGATCTGTCGGGTTGCGTGGCGATGCGTTTTGTCGACAACCATGGCAAGGTCACCGAATCGTACCCGGCCAACCCGAACGGTTCGCCGCGCGGGATTACCGGTCTCACCAGCCGTGATGGCCGCGTGACTATCATGATGCCGCACCCGGAGCGTGTGTTCCGTGCTGTGCAGAACTCGTGGCGTTCGGAAGACTGGAACGAAGACGCGCCTTGGATGCGTATGTTCCGTAATGCTCGTGTGTGGGTTAACTAAGGTCCGTGTACAAGCTGGCGTTTTTTGTTCCTGACAGTCATGTCGAGGTGGTCAAGGAAGCCGTATTCGCTGCCGGTGGTGGGCGGATCGGGGACTATGACCACTGTGCTTGGCAGGTGCTCGGTTTGGGTCAGTTTCGACCTTTGGACGGCAGTCAGCCGTTTATTGGGGAAGCGGGGCAGGTTGAGCGGGTTGAGGAATGGAAGGTTGAGCTTGTGGTGGCGGATGAGTTGATTCGCTCTGTAGTGGCGGCTTTGAAGTTGAGCCACCCGTACGAGACACCGGCTTATGAAGTGTGGCGGCTGGAAGATTTCTGATAGCCGCTCATTACAAGAAACCCGCAGATGAGTGATTGTCTGCGGGTTTTTTGTTGCCCCCGATTTTTTGCGCGATGGGGTTCCTATGTGGAAGCGGGCTTGCTCGCGAAGGCGTCGGCTCAGGCAATGATGTTCTGGCTGACCGAGTACATATCCATTGCTGTGGTCACGGCTGCTCAGAGTTCCGCCCTTACGGCGGGTCACTTTTTACAGACGCCTAAAAAGTAACCAAAAACGCTTGCCCCAACGTTCGGCCCGCTCGCTGGGGCTCGGGGTTCCTTCGCTCCGGGATCCATCCGGGGCATCGCCTCCGGTTTGCTTCGCTGCACCTCCTCTCGATGTTCTCCCCGGATGAATCCCTGCGCTCAGCCTGCCGACGGGGCCTGTGGATCAAGATCAAGAGCTGCAGCCGAGCTTGCGCTCATCCTGTTGGGTGGTGAGAAGCAGGAGCGAGTAGGTGGCGCTGCTTTGCTTTTCTGTGGGAGCTGGCTTGCCAGCGATGGCGGCCTGATAGCCGACCAGTCTCTATCTGGATGCACACACTCCAACTGTGGGAGCCCGATGAGGCCCGCCCGGCCACCCCATCACCCAAGGTTGTTTAAAAATGCATCAAATCACCAGAACCTTCCCACAAGGTTTTCAGGTTGTCCGTCGGACGTCGGGTCTCTAGTCTTTGGCTGTCACCGCAAATCGGTGATCGGGTGTGAGAACCCGGTAAGAGGTTTTAATCAAACGTCAGTAGCACCATAATCGCCGCCAGCTCATTTGCTGCCTGCAATGCTCTATGGCGGCTGTGTGCGGACGAACTTCGGTTCGGCCGGGTTGATCTCTTACCGGTTTCTCACTCCGCACATAGCTGCCACCTCCTCGTCGCGTGAGAAACGACCAGTGATGGCTTCAATCATTTGATTAGAGATCATTGCAATGACCAAGCCCGTACCCGATCCACCCGAAACCAAAACCCCACTCGAAGAAGCTCTCCGCGCCGAAGACCAGGCCCGAAACCGCGAAGCCATCAAGCGCGCCCTCGACTTCTACCTGTGCCCCGAACCCGCAATGCCACGCCGACCAAGCACCATGTTCATGGTCTGCCCAGAGGTCGATACCGAAAGCCTGCTCGCCCACGCTTGCGAGTCATTAGCCTCGGCAAGTACCGCCGCCAGCCACTTCGCCAATGAGCTAAGCGGTTCGCAGCGCAGTACGGCGTTAGGCATCCAGCAAATCGTCATGCTCGCCGAACTGGCAGTAAACCGGGCACTGGATCGGGTAGACCCGCAAACCTGATTGATCAGGTTTACCGTGTCATCGTTCTTCGCGAGCAAGCCCGCTCCCACAGTTTTGATTGAGTAGAGGCTCGACGGGCGTCATCGCTGGCAAGCCAGCTCCCCATCTGGAATGCAATCACCTTGTGGGAGCGGGCTTGCTCGCGAAGAGGCCCGCTCAGGCGCAGCAGATTTAAACCTTTGCACCGAGCTCACTGCGATTGACCAACGCCTCAAGCGCTCCACTCAAACTCGCTGCCTTATCCCCCACCAACAAATGCCAGACCCCGCCTTCCAACTGGCTGACACCCTGACAACCCAGCTCTTTCAACTGCGCCTCGGACAACGCTTTACCATCGGCCAGTTGCAGACGAATACGTGTCAGCGCGATGCAGTCCAGTTGCAGCACATTCTCGCTACCGCCCAGTGCCGTCAGCCATTGTTGAGCTTGCGGCGCAGCGACCAACGCAGCTTTCGATTCCTCGACCACCACCGCAGGCGCAGACACCAACGCACGCCCCAGCGCCGGCATGGCGAGGCGGATTTCGTCGGCGATGCTGTCGGCCAATGGCCCGACCACTACCTGCAAGCTGCCGCCCTTGCCCGGGCGTACCACGGCCATCGCACCCAGTGCCTTCAAGTCAGCGTCAGAAGCCTTGTTGCGATCAACCATTTCCAGACGCAAGCGGGTAGTGCACGCACCCACCGTCACCAGATTCTCCGCACCACCGAGAGCCTTGATGTAAGCCGCAGCGCGCTCGTTCTCGGTGAGAACTGCCTTGTCAGCCGTCGCCACATTCTCACGCCCCGGCGTCTTCAGATTGAAACGACGAATGCAGAAATCAAACACCGCGTAATACACCACGGCATAGGCCAGCCCGACCGGAATCACCAACCAGCCATTGGTCGAACGGCCCCAGCCCAGCACCATGTCGATGAAGCCGCCGGAGAAGGTAAAGCCCAGATGAATATTCAGCGCGTTAGTGATCGCCATCGACAACCCGGTCAGCAGCGCATGTAGCAGATACAACAACGGCGCCAAAAACATGAAGGCAAATTCAATCGGCTCGGTTACCCCAGTCAAAAACGACGTCAAAGCCATCGATAGGAAAATCCCGCCCATGACCTTGCGCCGCTCTGGCAGAGCGTTGCGGTACATCGCCAGGCACGCGGCCGGCAGGCCGAAGATCATCATCGGGAACATGCCGGTCATGAACTGGCCGCCCTTCGGATCGCCGGCAAAGTAGCGCGACAGATCACCGGTCACCAACGCACCTGTGGTCGGGTCGGTGAAGTTGCCGAAGACGAACCACGCCATGTTGTTGAGGATGTGGTGCAGGCCGGTGACGATCAGCAGACGGTTGAACACGCCGAAGACGAAGGCACCGAAGCTGCCGCTTTCCATCATCAGGCTACCGAAGCTGTTGATGCCTTGCTGAATCGGCGGCCAGATGTAGCCGAACACCACGCCCAGCCCGACCGCCGCAAACCCTGTGACAATCGGCACGAAACGCCGGCCACCGAAGAACGCCAGGTACTCCGGCAGCTTGATGTCCTTGAAGCGGTTGTACAGCGCGCCGGCCATCAGGCCGCTGACGATCCCGGCGAGCATGCCCATGTTGATGCTCGCGTCGAGCACCTTGAGGGTGGAGATCATCACCAGATAACCGATCACTCCGGCAAGGCCTGCGGTGCCGTTGTTGTCCTTGGCGAAGCCGACGGCGATGCCGATGGCGAAGATCATCGCCAGGTTGGCGAAGATCACCTGACCGGCGTCGTGGATGATCGCGATGTTCAGCAGGTCGGTATCGCCCAGGCGCAGCAGCAGGCCGGCAATCGGCAGGATCGCAATCGGCAGCATCAGCGCGCGGCCGAGGCGTTGCAGGCCTTCGATGAAGAGTTGGTACATGGCGTTTGTCCTTTTTGTTTTTGTTAGCGCAGTGGCCAATGTTGATGACAGGCGTGGCGCACGGCGGCGGCGCTGCTCAGCTTGAGCAGATCGCGGCTGAGGCGCTGACATTGGGCTTCGTGCAACTGGCGCACGCGATCCTTGATTTCACCGATCTGCACCGGGCTCACCGAGAGTTCGGTAACGCCGAGGCCGATCAGCACTGGTGTCGCTAACGGGTCCGAGGCGAGGGCGCCGCAGACGCCAACCCAACGTTTGTGCACCGCTGCGCCTGCGCAGGTCATGGCGATCAGGCGCAGCAGCGCCGGGTGCAGGGCGTCGACGCGGGCGGCGAGTCCTGCGTGATCGCGATCCATGGCGAGGGTGTATTGCGACAAATCGTTGGTGCCGATCGAGAGGAAATCGGCATGTTCGGCGAGTTGTTCGGCCTGCAATGCGGCGGCGGGGACTTCGATCATCACGCCCATTTCCGGGCGTTGAGTGATACCGAGTTCATTGCACAACGCATCGACCCGCTCGCGGATGTGCAGCAGTTCGTCGACTTCGGTGACCATCGGCAACAGGATCCGGCAACGCTGCAACGGGCTGACTTGCAGCAGCGCGCGCAGTTGCTGATCGAGAATTTCCGGGCGGGCCTGGGCCAGACGAATGCCGCGCAAACCGAGCACCGGGTTGGCTTCGGCGGGCAGCGGCAGATAGTCGAGTTGCTTGTCGCCGCCGACGTCGATGGTGCGGATGATCACTGACTTATCGCCCATGGCATCAATGACGGCTTGATAGGCGGCGCGCTGTTCTTCGACGTCAGGCGCAGTCTGGCGGTCAACGAACAGAAACTCGGTGCGCAACAGACCGACACCGTCGGCGCCGTTGGCAAACGCGTCCGCCGCTTCATGGCTGGACGCAACATTGGCGACCACTTCGATGGTCACGCCATTGCGGGTTTCGGCGGGCAGATGAGCCTTGGCTTGTTGCGCATCGCGGCGTTGTTGGCGGTCGATTTGCGCTTGCCGGACGTCGGCCAGACGTTCAGTGCTGGGCGTCAGTTCGAGGCGCCCGCCGTCGGCGTCGAGGACCACTGCTTGGCCTTGCGGCTGATCGAGCAGCGCCGCGCCCAACGCCACCAAGCACGGCAGACCTTTGCCCCGCGCCAGAATCGCGACGTGCGACGTCGCACCGCCCTCGGCCATGCACAATCCGGCAACACCTTGAGCGCTGAGTTGCAGCAAGTCCGATGGGGTCAGTTCATGGGCGGCGACGATAGCACCGGCCGGCACCTCGTAATGCCAGGCTTGGCCAAGCAGGGCGCGCAGCACGCGTTGCTTGAGGTCGCGCAGGTCGTTGGCGCGCTCGGCCAGCAGCGCGCTGCCGGTTTTCTGGAGCACGTCGCACTGAGCGTCGATCGACTGACTCCACGCATGGGTGGCGGCCGTGCCTTGCTCGATGGATTGTCGTGCGGCGTCGAGCAGGGCCGGGTCTTCGAGCAAGGCCAGATGCGCGGCGAAGATCGCTTCTTCGTCGGCGCTCCTGTGTTGTTTCGCTTGGGCGAGGGTGCTGCCGATGTCGCCGCGCACCTGATCCAGCGCCGCTTCAAGTGTTTGCTGTTGCGCCAGCGGATCATGATTGCCCGCGTCCGCGGGTAAACTGATTGCATTCAAATGAAACAACGGCCCGCCCACCAACCCCGGCGCGGCGCACACACCGTGCAACACACCCGCCTCGGCCGGGCGCTTGAGCGGTGCAACGCTGATCGGCGCGGGGGCGTGATGATCATCCGCGAGCGCGGTGGCCAATGCCGTAATCAACGCTTGCAGCGCCGCTTCAGCATCCGGCCCCTGACAACTGACTTGCACTTCATCCTGTTCGCCGACCGCCAGGCCCATCAACCCGATCAGGCTGTTGCACGGCGCCGATTTACCGGCGAAGTGCAGTTGCGACTGGCTCTTGAAGCCCTGCGCAGTCTGGCGAATCAGCGCTGCCGGCCGGGCGTGCAGGCCGCCGCGATGAGCGACGCGCACATGGCCCTGAACCTCTGGCCCGCCAACGTCTTCAGCATTCGCCGCCGAGTTGTTGCGCGAGATGATGTGCAGCAACGGCTCGCCGACTTTCACCGCTTTGAGGGTGATCGGGCGCACCTGGAAGTCTTGACTGTTGGTCAGAATCAACAGGCTCACCAGGCTTTTGCATTGCAGGCCGACTTTGTCGACGTCATAGCGCAACAGCGGCTGCCCCTTGCTGACTCGCGTGCCTTCCTTGACCAGCATCGAGAAGCCTTCGCCGTTCAGTTCAACGGTGTCGAGCCCAAGGTGCAGGAGGATTTGCGCGCCGTTGTCGGCACGCACGGTGAGGGCATGGCCGGTGCGCGCAACGTGGATGATCACCCCGGCGCATGGCGAATACAGGGTGTCGTTGATCGGGTCGATGGCAATACCATCGCCCATCGCGCCACTGGCGAACACCGCGTCCGGGACTTTGGCGAGCGTGAGCACCGGGCCGCTGAGCGGGGCGCTGAGGGTCAGCTCTTTATTGTTGTTGTGCATGGCTCGGTCTCATCAGGTGTGCAGTCAGTCGGACTTAGTGCGTACGGGTCACTTTGCTCAGGTGGCGCGGTTGATCCGGGTCCATGCCACGGGCCACGGCGAGTCCGGCAGCCATCACGTAGAAACTCTGGATCGCCAGGATCGGGTCGAGGGCCGGGTGTTCGGCGCGGGTCAGGGTCAGGTCACGTTCGGTGACGTCATCCGGCGCTGCCAGCAATACGCGAGCGCCGCGTTGACGCATCTCTGCCGCCAGGCTCAGCAGGCCGGCCTGCTCGGCACCGCGTGGGGCGAAGACCAGCAACGGATAGTGTTCGTCGATCAGCGCCATCGGGCCGTGACGCACTTCGGCGCTGCTGAACGCTTCGGCCTGGATCGCCGAGGTTTCCTTGAATTTCAGCGCGGCTTCCTGGGCGATGGCGAAACCGGCACCACGACCGATGACCATCAGACGTTCGCAGTCGCGCAGTACGTCGATGGCCGCGCTCCAGTCCTGTTGCGCCGCGTCGCGCAGGCCTTCAGGCAGGGCGTTATGCGCCTCGAGCAATTCGTTGTCCTCTTTCCAGTGCGCGATCAAACGGGCGCTGGCGCTGAGGGTGGCGATGAAACTCTTGGTCGCGGCGACGCTGCTTTCGGTGCCGGCGAGCAGCGGCACGCTGAATTCACACGCCGCTTCCAGTGGCGAATCGGCGGCGTTGACCATCGAAACGCTCAGCGCGCCACGCTTGCGCAACAAGCGCAGGCTGTTGACCAGATCCGGGCTCTGACCCGATTGGGAGAAGGCAAAGGCCACTTGACCGCTGACCTTCAACGGCGCCTGTTGCATGGTCACCACCGACATCGGCAACGATGCCACCGGCACGCCCAATTGCTGCATGGTCAGGTAGGCGAAGTAGCTCGCCGCGTGGTCGGAGCTGCCACGGGCGACGGTCATCACCACTTGCGGCGGCTGACGGCGCAGGCGCCCGGCGATCTCGATCAATTGTGGGTCGAGCTGTTGCAGTTGGGCTTGCACGGCCTCAAACGAGGACAGCGCCTCTTCAAGCATTTTTGAAGTCAATGTCTTCTCCTTCGACCATGACGGCGGTCAGTGTGAGTGAGCGATCCAACCGCACGCAGTCGGCCCAGGCGCCGGGTTCAATGCGCCCGCGTTCGTTGATGCCGAGGTAGTCGGCGGGAAATTGAGACAGACGCTGCGACGCTTCACTGATCGGCAAACCGATCTTCACCAGGTTGCGCAGGGCTTGGTCCATCGTCAGGGTGCTGCCGGCCAGGGTGCCGTCGGGCAGTCGCACGCCGCCCAGGCATTTGGTCACGGTGTGGCTGCCAAGTTTGTATTCACCGTCGGGCATGCCGGCCGCTGCGGTCGAATCGGTGACGCAATACAGGCACGGGATTGAGCGCAGGGCCACGCGGATGGCGCCGGGGTGTACGTGGAGCAAATCCGGAATCAGCTCGGCGTATTTGGCGTGGGCCAGCGCCGCGCCGACGATGCCCGGTTCGCGGTGATGCAGCGGGCTCATGGCGTTGTACAAGTGGGTGAAGCTGGTCGCGCCGGCGTCCAGCGCGGCGACGCCTTCCTCGTAACTGCCCAGGGTATGGCCGATCTGCATGCGGATGCCACGGTTGCTGAGCTCACGGATCAAACCGTCGTGGCCGGCGATTTCCGGGGCAATGGTGATCACCCGGATCGGCGCCAGAGCCAGGTATTCCTCGACTTCGGCCATCAACGCGGTGTGGGCGAAGTTCGGTTGGGCGCCGAGTTTGCCGGGGTTGATGTACGGGCCTTCAAGGTGAACGCCGAGCACCCGGGCGCTGTTGGCCGGGCGCTGTTCGCAGAACTCGCCGACGGCTTTGAGCACGCTGGAAATCTCGGCGCTGGGTGCGGTCATGGTGGTGGCCAGCAGCGAAGTGGTACCGAAACGCACATGGGTCTTGGTGATCGTCTCGAAGGCGCTGGCACCTTCCATGATGTCTTTGCCGCCGCCGCCGTGAACGTGCAGGTCAATGAAACCCGGGAGCAGATAAGGCAGGTCGTTATCGGCCGGATCGCAGGGCACGCCTTCGATCGACACGACTTTGCCGTGTTCGTGGATCAGCCGGCCGCGAACCCAGCCGTGGGCAGTGAGGATGTTGTCTTCGGACATTTCGGTTCTCGCTGTTTGACGTCTGCGCCCGTTTAACGGCGCAGCTCTGCAACAAAGTCGTAGTAGTCGTTGCGGCAATAGGTGTCGGTGACTTCGATCGGTGTGTTGTCTTCCAGATAGCCGACCCGGGTCATCAGCAACATGGCGGTGCCGGGGGCGATGCCGACCAGTGCGGCGAACTCGTCCGAGGCGTTGATGGCCTGGATGTGTTGCAAGGCGCGCACGATCGGTTTGCCGATGCCGTCGAGGTATTCGTAGAGCGAATCACCGACCAATTGTGGCTTGGGCATGATCGCGGCGGGCAGGGTGCTCATCTCGATGGCCATCACGGTGTCGTCGGCTTTGCGCAGGCGTTTCATGCGCGCGACTTTGTCGTTCGGCGACAGGCTCAGGCGGATCAGTTCTTCGTGGGTCGGCAGGGTGATGTCCCGCTCCAGCCATTGCGAACTGGGCACGAAGCCCTTGAGGCGCAGCATCTCGCTGAAGCCCGACAGACGTGAGAGGGGTTGTTCCAGGCGCGGGGTGATGAAGGTGCCGGAGCCTTGCAAGCGACGGATCAGACCTTGATCGAGCAACACTTCCAGCGCCTTGCGTGCAGTCACGCGGGAGATGCCCAACTGTTCGCTGAGATTGCGCTCGGACGGCATCGCCTGTTCGGCTTTCCACTGCCCGGCATGAATCGCCGCTTCCAGATTGCGCGCCAATTGCAGGTACAGCGGCGTCGGCTGAGAGTCATCGGGACGTAGGGCGTGGAGGTCGTTCATTGAGGTCATTTCCGGCGCGAGTATAGGATTGTTGTGGCTCGCTTGCTGGGCGCAAATTAATACCACTTGAATACCATGTCAACGCAGGAAAATGGCGGTTGGCCCAATGAAATGGCAGGTTGTGGAGAGGGGTGTCTTAAGTGGTATTAGAGGTGGGCTGTAAAAAGCAAAAGATCGCCGTCTGCGGCCGCTCCTGTCGTTGAAAGTGGTATCAACCCTGTAGGCGCTGTCGCAGGCGGCGATCTTCTGATTTATTTTTTTGCAGGTGACCAGTGGTGGGTCGTTACGGGCGGATCTCGATCATCGTGCCGTCCGGCACCAGGCCCCAGACTTCGCGCATGTCCATGTTGCGCATGGCGATGCAGCCGTCGGTCCAGTCCAGCGTGTGGAACAGATCCTCGGGGGTGTCCTCGGTGTCGGGTGTGCCGTGGATCATGATCATGCCGCCGGGGGCGACGCCTTCCCGTCGGGCACGCGCCGAATCGCTGATGTTCGGGTAGGAAATGTGCATCGCCAGGTTGAATCGGTCGCTGACCTTTCGCCAATCGATCCAATAGAAACCTTCCGGTGTGCGTTTATCGCCTTCAAACAGTTTCGGACCTTTTTTCGCGCCCTTGCCCAGGGAAACCCGGTAGGTCTTGAGTGGCTTGCCGTCGGCGATCAACTGCAACTGATGAGCCGATTTGAGCACCAGCACTTTTTCGATCAGAGGGGTATTGGACGGCGATACGGTGGTCACGAATGACGCTTGCGAGACCGTGACGAACGACAGGCAGAACAGGGCAAGCAACCAGCGCATTGAAACGATTCCCCAGGGAGTGATGCAGATATTCATAGATGCTTTTATGTGATGACCGGCTGAGCGAGCGGCGGAATCGATTCCGAGCGAACCGGGTAGGTCTCGGCACGCCGATCAGCGAAGAAGCATTCTAAGGTACGGCCCACTGTGCGGAAAGCCAGCTCGTCCCATGGAATGTCGGCTTCGTCGAATAGTCGCACTTCAAGGCTCTCGGGACCGGCGGCAAAGTCCAGGTCGACCAGTTCTGCGCGAAAGAACACATGCACCTGGCTGATGTGCGGGACATCGATCAGCGTATAGATGCTCAGGTTACGCAGCCGGGCGCAGGCTTCCTCGGCGGTTTCGCGGGTCGCGGCCTGTTCGAGGGTTTCGCCGTTTTCCATGAAGCCGGCAGGCAATGTCCAGTAGCCGAGGCGCGGCTCGATGGCGCGGCGGCAGAGCAGCACTTGGGTGTCCCAGGTCGCGACGCATCCAGCGACGATATTGGGGTTCTGATAGTGAATGGTCTGACAGCTATCACAGACAAATCGCAGCCGCGAATCGCCTTCGGGAATGCGCTGGGTCACCGGGTTACCGCATTGGCTGCAAAATTTCATGCTGAGGTTCCTGAATGCTGCGCCTATCTTGGCGTGCAGCGGTGCCGGTCGGCAAGTTGTCGTTTCGCGACACAGCAAGAGTCGGGGGCTTGGGCGCTCGCATTGATTGGTGCATGATGCGGGGCAAGGCACAGATCGAGAACTCTTATGCTGGACGAGCTACTGCATCGGGTAAGCAACCACACACCGCGCACGCTGGAGACCGACTCGCGTTTTCCCGAGGCCGCCGTTCTGGTGCCGATCACCCGCAGTGACGAACCGGAACTGATCCTGACCCTGCGCGCCAGCGGCCTCTCGACCCACGGCGGCGAAGTCGCCTTTCCCGGCGGGCGCCGCGACCCCGAAGACCCTGATCTGATCTTCACCGCCCTGCGCGAAGCCGAAGAGGAGATCGGCCTGCCGCCGGGCCTGGTCGAAGTCATCGGCCCGCTCAGCCCGTTGATTTCTCTGCACGGCATCAAGGTCACGCCGTATGTCGGTGTGATTCCTGATTTTGTCGAGTATCTGGCCAACGACGCCGAGATCGCCGCCGTCTTCAGCGTGCCGCTGGAATTCTTCCGTAAAGACCCACGCGAACACACCCACCGCATCGACTACCAGGGCCGCAGTTGGTACGTGCCGAGTTATCGATTTGGTGAATACAAAATCTGGGGGCTGACGGCAATCATGATCGTCGAGTTGATCAATCTGCTCTATGACGCGAAGATCAGCCTGCATCAGCCGCCTAAAAGCTTCATCAACACCTGAAGCCATCGCAGCAATGGCCGCTCACCGTGAGCCCTGAGGACAACAAGATGAAATACCGCTTGGGCGACGCCCGTGTCCAAACCCATCCACAGAGCTGGGTCGCCCCCAATGCCGTGCTGGTGGGCAAGGTCAAACTCGAAGAGGGCGCCAACGTCTGGTTCAACGCTGTACTGCGCGGTGATAACGAACTGATCCTGATCGGCAAGAACAGCAACGTCCAGGACGGCACGGTGATGCACACCGACATGGGCTATCCGCTGACCATCGGCACCGGCGTGACCATCGGCCACAACGCCATGCTCCATGGCTGCACCGTCGGCGATTACAGCCTGATCGGTATCAATGCGGTGATTTTGAACGGCGCGAAGATCGGCAAGAACTGCATCATCGGCGCCAATTCGCTGATCGGCGAAGGCAAGGAAATCCCTGATGGTTCGCTGGTAATGGGCTCGCCGGGCAAGGTCGTGCGTGAGCTGACCGAGCCGCAGAAGAAAATGCTCGAAGCCAGCGCCGCGCACTATGTGCATAACGCGCAGCGCTATGCCCGTGATCTGGTTGAGCAGGAAGAATGAATACGCCTGAAAGACCCGTCGCCTCGCCCTGCGTGAGCATTTGTGCGCTGGATGAGGATGATGTTTGCACCGGGTGTCAGCGCACGGTCGAGGAGATTACGCGCTGGAGCCGGATGAGCAACGACGAGCGCCGTGTTGTGCTGGGGTTGTGTCATGAGCGGGCGAAGGCGAGTGGGCTGGTGTGGATGATCCCTGGGAAATCCGGCGTCTGACAGGGCGCCTTCGCGAGCAAGCCCGTTTGTATGGATCTATTGCATACACAAAATCTGTGTTCACTGTAGACCCAGTGTGGGAGCGGGCTTGCTCGCTAAGCGGCCGGCAACGCCACGACTTCTTATTGGCCCAAAACAATCCCTGAAGTAACCTGTGCGCCAATTTATCAGGTCGCCCTCATGATTTTCCTCATCGCCTACATCAGCAGCGTCGTGCTGATCAACTTCGCCTTCTCCACCGCGCCGCACCTGGACGTCATCTGGTCGGCTTGGGGCGGCTTGGTGTTCGTGTTGCGTGACATGGTGCAAACCCGCTTCGGCCATGGCGCGATCGTGGCGATGTTGGCGGCGCTGGTGTTGTCCTACGTGACGTCCGATCCGTCCATCGCATTGGCCAGCGCTGTCGCGTTCGGGGTCTCCGAGTGCATCGACTGGCTGGTGTTCAGCATCACCAAGCGGCCGTTGCGCGACCGTTTGTGGATCAGTTCGGCGCTGAGCATTCCCCTCGATACCTTCATTTTCTTCGGCATGATCGATGCCTTGACACCGCCCGTGATCATCACCGCTCTGGCTTCGAAGTTTGCTGGCGTGACGGCCGTCTGGCTGATCATGGCCTGGCGCGATCGCAAGCAGGCCGTCGCCAGCTAAAGCCAAACCCGCGGGTTCATGTAAAATGCCGCGCTTTCTCCCCATGGAAAGTGCGCCTGGCGTTGCTTTCCTCGATGATCCGCTTCTTTGAGGACCTGAGATGACCCGTATCGGAACTCCATTGTCGCCAACCGCGACCCGCGTATTGCTGTGTGGCTGTGGTGAGTTGGGCAAGGAAGTGGTGATCGAACTGCAACGCCTAGGCGTTGAAGTGATTGCCGTCGACCGCTACGCCAACGCGCCGGCCATGCAAGTCGCTCATCGCAGCCACGTGATCAACATGCTCGACGGCGCCGCTCTGCGTGCCGTGATCGAAGCCGAGAAGCCGCACTTCATCGTGCCGGAAATCGAAGCCATCGCCACCGCCACCCTGGTCGAACTGGAAGCCGAAGGCTTCACCGTGATCCCGACCGCGCGCGCTGCGCAACTGACCATGAACCGCGAGGGCATTCGTCGTCTGGCCGCTGAAGAGCTGGATCTGCCGACCTCGCCGTACCACTTCGCCGACACCTTCGAGGACTACAGCAAAGCCGTTGAGGATTTGGGTTTCCCATGCGTCGTCAAACCGGTGATGAGTTCGTCGGGCAAGGGCCAGAGCCTGCTGCGCAGCCACGATGACGTGCAGAAAGCCTGGGACTACGCGCAAGAGGGCGGTCGTGCCGGCAAAGGTCGGGTGATCATCGAAGGCTTCATCGATTTCGACTACGAAATCACCTTGCTGACCGTGCGCCACATCGGCGGCACCACGTTCTGTGCGCCGGTCGGTCACCGTCAGGAGAAGGGCGACTATCAGGAGTCGTGGCAGCCACAAGCCATGAGCCCGATTGCCCTGGCAGAATCCGAGCGTGTTGCCAAAGCGGTAACCGAGGCACTGGGTGGCCGTGGTCTGTTTGGCGTTGAGTTGTTCATCAAAGGTGATCAGGTGTGGTTCAGCGAAGTCTCGCCGCGTCCGCATGATACCGGTCTGGTGACCTTGATTTCTCAGGATCTCTCGCAATTCGCCCTGCACGCACGCGCCATTCTCGGCCTGCCGGTACCGCTGATCCGTCAGTTCGGGCCATCGGCGTCGGCGGTGATTCTGGTGGAAGGTCAGTCGACTCAAACCGCGTTCGCCAACCTGGGCGCTGCGTTGAGCGAGCCGGACACAGCGCTGCGTCTGTTTGGCAAGCCTGAAGTCAATGGTCAGCGCCGCATGGGCGTGGCGCTGGCGCGGGATGAGTCGATTGAAGCGGCGCGTGCCAAAGCGACCCGTGCTGCTCAGGCGGTTGTCGTCGAGCTGTAAACCGAGGCGCGTTATTCGCGAGCAAGCCCGCTCCCACAGTCTTTTTGGTTGTACACAAAATGTGTGATCAACAGAGAACCCTGTGGGAGCGGGCTTGCTCGCGAAGCTTTTGATCTTCGGTCAGGCAACCTGATTCAGATCGTTATTCCTCGTTTCCTTCAGGCACAGCACCGCAATCAAACTCAGCACTGCCGCGCCCGACACATACCCGCCGACATAGCTCAAACCACCCATCGCCACCAGTTTCTGCGCAAAGAACGGCGCCGCCGAGGCCCCGACAATGCCGCCCAGGTTGTACGCTGCCGACGCGCCGGTATAGCGCACATGAGTCGGAAACAGTTCCGGCAACAACGCCCCCATCGGCGCGAACGTTACGCCCATCAAGAACAACTCGATGCACAGAAACAGCGCCACGCCCCAGGTCGATCCCTGAGTCAGCAACGGCTCCATCAGAAACCCGGACGCAATGGCCAGTACGCCGCCGATGATCAGCACCGGTTTGCGTCCGTAACGGTCACTGGCCCAGGCCGATAACGGTGTGGCGGCGGCCATGAACAGCACGGCAAAACACAGCAGCCCAAGGAACGTCTCGCGACTGTAGCCCAGTGTGGATACGCCGTAGCTCAGGGAAAACACCGTCGAGATGTAGAACAGCGCATAGCAAACCACCATCGCCATCGCCCCCAGCAGTGTTGGCACCCAATACTGGCTGAACAGCTCGACCAGCGGCATTTTCACCCGTTCCTGGCGGGCGATGGCGTTGGCGAATACCGGGGTTTCATGGAGTTTCAGGCGCACATACAGGCCAACCATCACCAGCAGGGCGCTGAGCAGGAACGGAATGCGCCAGCCCCAACGGCTGAATTGCTCGTCGCTGAGGGTCATGGCCAGCGTGAGGAACAAGCCGTTGGCGGCGAGAAAACCAATGGAAGGGCCAAGTTGCGGGAACATGCCGAACCACGCGCGCTTGCCTTTCGGTGCGTTTTCCGTGGCCAGCAGGGCGGCACCACCCCATTCGCCGCCCAGTCCAAGACCCTGACCGAAACGCAGCACACACAGCAGAATGGGCGCCCAGGCCCCGATGCTGTCGTAACCCGGCAGCACGCCGATCAGCGTCGTACAAACACCCATCAGCAGCAGCGAAGCGACCAGCGTCGATTTGCGCCCGATGCGGTCACCGAAGTGGCCAAACAACGCAGAACCCAGCGGTCGGGCGAGGAAAGCGATGCCGAAGGTGAGGAAGGCTGACAACATCTGTGCCGTGCCGGAGGTCTGCGGAAAGAACACCGGCCCGATCACCAGTGCGGCAGCCGTGGCGTAAACGTAGAAGTCGTAGAACTCGATGGCGGTGCCGATGAAACTCGCCGTCGCCACGCGGGTGGCGGAGTTGGTCGGTTGGGCAGGCGCGGTGTCGCTGTAAGCGGTACGGGTTGTCATGCGGTGATCCCTGACAGTCATGAGCTCCGGTGGAGCGAATTATTAGGGTCGAGCACCCAGGGATGTGGGATGAGGCGCGAGCGCTGTTTCAGGTAAGAACAGTCGCCGGGGTGATGCGCAAAAGGTCGAGACCTGAGCAGTGCCGGGTAAGCACTTGGATCGTCGGCGCTTGGGTAAGCGCCTCGATTATAGGAAGGGGGCTAACGATTGAACAAGCGTAAAAAACGCGTGAAAGGCACTCTCGCAGCGGCGATTTTTTGATCTGTTATCGGGGCAGCAAAAGCGCAGGGGTAGACGTGGTGTGCCAGATCAACACCTTGCTCACCCGGTTCTCTTCAGTCTCGAGAATTTCCAGTCGATAGCGCCCGATCTTCAGGCAAACCGCGCTCTCGGGAATGGTTTCCAGCGCCTCGGTCACCAGGCCGTTGAGGGTTTTCGGGCCATCGCTGGGCAAATGCCAGCCCAGGCATTTGTTGAGTTCCCGGATGGAGGCCGTGCCGTCGATCACCATGCGGCCATCGGCCTGCGGGTGAATATGCGGATTGTCGAGGCTGTGCTCGCTTTCGAATTCGCCGACGATCTCTTCAAGAATGTCTTCCAGGGTGACGATGCCGAGCACTTCGCCGTACTCGTCCACCACCATGCCCAGGCGACGTTGCTGCTTGTGGAAATTGAGCAATTGCAGTTGCAGAGGCGTGCTTTCCGGCACGAAGTACGGCTCGTAACTGGCCGCCAGCAGGGCTTCGCGGGTCAGACTGTGGTTATTCAGCAGGTGGCTGATCTGCCGCGTGTTGAGCACCGCTTCGACCTGATTGATGTCGCTGTGGAACACCGGCAGACGTGTGCGTTTGTTGTGGCGCAGTTGTTCGATGATCTGTTCGATCGGATCGTCGAGGTTGATACCGTCGACGTCACTGCGTGGCACCAGAATGTCGTTGACCGTGATGTTGTCCAGCGCGTGGATACCCGACGTCGGGTGCGTGCGGGCCGGATGTTCGGGATCGTCATGACGATCAGCCTGCGCGTCGTCGTCACTCTGCTGAACCACTTGGGTTTTGCGCACGAACGGACTCAGGAGCAAATGGCTGATGCGACTGAAAAGCCAGGCAAACGGATAAACAATTTTCAGCGGCACGGCCAATAGCGTGTTGCCGAGGGTCAGCACGGCTTCCGGATAACGCCGGGCGAGGGTGCGTGGGAAGTAATCGGCGAAGACCAGCAAGATGGCGCCCGCACCGAGGCATGCCGCCCAAGGGCCGTTTTCTTCACAGAGGAAAATCGCCAGCAACGTCGCGATCACGACCGCGAGCGCACGGCAGAGGGTGTTGCACAGAATCAGGCTGTCGAGCGGGAAGCTCAGCTTCGCCAGCGGTTTATCACTGGCGCGTGAGGCGGTGCGTTGTGCGAGCAGGTGTTGCTGCGCGATTTCGACGGCGGTAAACAGCCCCGACCATAAAATCAGCAGGACAAATACCGCGAGCATCGGCCCTATGGGCAAACCGTCCATTTATGCCGCCCGTCAGATATGCAGGATGTATTCACGAACCAGTTTGCTGCCGAAATACGCCAACATCAGCAGACAGAAACCGGCGAGCGTCCAGCGAATCGCTTTGTGTCCGCGCCAGCCGAGACGGTTGCGGCCCCACAACAGCACGCTGAACACCACCCAGGCCAGACACGCCAGCAGCGTTTTGTGAACCAGATGCTGGGCGAACAGATTCTCGACGAACAGCCAGCCGGAGATCAGCGACAGCGAGAGCAACGTCCAGCCGGCCCAAAGGAAACCGAACAGCAGGCTTTCCATGGTTTGCAGCGGCGGGAAGTTCTTGATCAGGCCGGAGGGATGCTTGTGCTTGAGTTGGTGGTCTTGCACCAGCACCAGCAAGGACTGGAACACCGCGATGGTGAACATGCCGTAGGCGAGGATCGACAGCAGGATGTGGGCGAGAATGCCCGGCTCTTCATCAATGATCTGCACGGTGCCGGCCGGCGCGAACTGCGCCAGCAACACCGTGACCGCACCCAGCGGGAACAGCAGGACCAGCAGGTTCTCCACCGGGATTCGCGAACAGGCAATCAGGGTCAGGGCGATCACCGCCGCTGCGATCAGGCTGGAGGCGCTGAAAAAGTCCAGGCCCAGGCCGATCGGGGTCAGCAGGTGCGTGAGCAGGCTGGCGCTATGGGCCAGCACGGCGAAAACGCCGAGCGTAACCAGCAGGCGCTTGTTCGCCTTGGCGCCGGTGGCCAGACGGGTGCTCTGATAAAGGGTCGCAGCGGCATATATAAGGGCGGCGGCGAGGGTGGTCAGCAAACTGGGTGACAAGGGGAGCATAAATCCTGATCGGTAAGCCCGAAAGGGGCTGAGTTTGGCATAGAACCGCCATGGCACGAAAGACTCAGGAAGCTGACAGCGAGGTGTCCGCCAGACGCAGTCTTCGCTATAATCCGCGACCTGCCCACGCCGCAGGCTCGCCGAGCACATGTTGATTCCGGTCTGGGCCGCCATTATCCCGGTCTACACAGGGCCTGAAAGGATCGCGCAATGTTTGAAAACTTAACCGACCGTCTCTCGCAGACGCTGCGCCATGTCACCGGCAAGGCGAAGCTGACCGAAGACAATATCAAAGACACCCTGCGTGAAGTGCGCATGGCGTTGCTCGAAGCCGACGTCGCCCTGCCGGTGGTCAAGGACTTCGTCAATTCGGTCAAGGAGCGCGCTGTCGGCACCGAGGTGTCGCGCAGCCTGACGCCGGGCCAGGCATTCGTGAAGATCGTCCAGGCTGAACTCGAAAGCCTGATGGGCGCGGCGAACGAGGACTTGAACCTCAGCGCCGTACCGCCAGCCGTCGTGCTGATGGCCGGCCTGCAGGGCGCCGGTAAAACCACCACCGTCGGCAAACTGGCGCGCTTGCTCAAAGAGCGCAAAAAGAAGTCGGTCATGGTCGTGTCGGCGGACGTTTATCGCCCTGCGGCCATTAAACAGCTGGAAACCCTGGCCAACGACATCGGCGTGACGTTCTTCCCGTCCGATCTGAGCCAGAAGCCGGTCGACATCGCCAACGCGGCTATTAAAGAAGCAAAACTGAAATTCATCGACGTGGTCATCGTCGATACCGCCGGTCGTCTGCACATCGACGAAGAGATGATGGGCGAGATCAAGGCGCTGCACGCCGCGATCAACCCGGTCGAAACCCTGTTCGTGGTCGACGCCATGACCGGCCAGGACGCGGCCAACACGGCCAAGGCCTTCGGTGATGCGCTACCGCTGACCGGTGTGATCCTGACCAAGGTCGACGGCGACGCGCGTGGCGGTGCCGCCCTGTCGGTGCGAGCGATCACCGGCAAACCGATCAAGTTCATCGGTATGGGCGAGAAGAGCGAAGCGCTCGAGCCGTTCCATCCCGAGCGTATTGCTTCGCGGATCCTCGGTATGGGTGATGTGCTCAGCCTGATCGAACAGGCCGAGCAGACCCTCGACAAGGAAAAGGCCGACAAACTGGCCAAGAAACTGAAGAAGGGCAAGGGCTTCGACCTCGAAGACTTCCGTGATCAGTTGCAACAGATGAAGAACATGGGCGGCCTGGGCGGCCTCATGGACAAACTGCCGAGCATCGGCGGCGTCAACCTGTCTCAGATGGGCAATGCCCAGAATGCCGCAGAGAAACAATTCAAACAGATGGAAGCCATCATCAGCTCCATGACCCCGGCCGAGCGCCGCGACCCTGAGCTGATCAGCGGTTCGCGCAAGCGCCGGATCGCCATGGGGTCGGGCACTCAGGTGCAGGACATCGGTCGCTTGATCAAGCAGCACAAGCAGATGCAGAAGATGATGAAGAAATTCACCGCCAAAGGCGGAATGGCGAAAATGATGCGCGGCATGGGCGGTATGTTGCCCGGCGGCGGTATGCCGAAAATGTAAATAACTCGCCGGTCGTCGCACCGGCGCAGGCCCCGCAAGGATGCGGGATCAACAGCAAACCCGCACTCGGCGGGAGCTGACTGGCCGTTTTCATCGACGGCTCTATATGCAAATCTGCACGGCATGCCATAGGCGCCGGAAAAAGTCATTTGCAAAAGTCCGGATATTCCTTAGAATATGCGGCCTTTCGGGCACCCATGCCCGCTGTGCATTTAGATTTGCAGCACCGACTACAGGAACGATGTTCACATGCTAACAATCCGTCTTGCCCTTGGCGGCTCCAAAAAGCGCCCGTTTTACCACCTGACCGTAACCGACTCCCGCAACCCGCGTGACGGTTCCCACAAAGAACAGGTTGGTTTCTTCAACCCTGTTGCCCGTGGTCAGGAAACTCGTCTGTCCGTGAACCAAGAGCGCGTAGCCTACTGGCTGAGCGTTGGTGCACAACCTTCTGAGCGCGTTGCTCAGTTGTTGAAGGAATCTGCCAAGGCTGCGGCCTGAGCAATATGAACGCGACGCCTGCTGTTGCCGATGATTTGATCGTTATTGGCAAAATTTATTCTGTTCACGGCGTTCGCGGCGAAGTGAAGGTTTATTCCTTTACTGATCCGACTGAAAACCTGTTGCAGTACAAAACCTGGACGCTCAAGCGCGAAGGCAATGTCAAACAGGTCGAGCTGGTCAGTGGACGCGGGAGCGACAAGTTCCTGGTCGCAAAGCTCAAGGGTCTTGATGATCGTGAAGAAGCTCGTCTTCTGGCCGGTTACGAGATCTGCGTGCCGCGCAACCTGTTCGCTGAATTGACCGAAGGCGAGTACTACTGGTACCAGCTGGAAGGTCTGAAGGTCATCGATCAACTGGGGCAATTGCTCGGGAAAATCGATCATCTTCTGGAAACCGGCGCCAATGATGTAATGGTAGTCAAGCCTTGCGCTGGCAGCCTGGATGATCGCGAACGCCTGCTGCCCTATACGGAGCAATGCGTGTTGGCAGTCGACCTCGCCGCGGGTGAGATGAAGGTGGATTGGGACGCGGACTTCTAAGCGTGGCTAACTTGCGCGTAGAAGTGATCAGTTTGTTTCCCGAAATGTTTTCCGCCATCGGCGACTATGGCATCACCAGTCGAGCGGTCAAACAGGGGCTCTTGCAGCTGACCTGTTGGAATCCGCGGGATTACACGACGGATCGGCATCACACTGTGGACGATCGCCCGTTTGGCGGTGGTCCGGGCATGGTGATGAAGATCAAGCCCCTGGAGGATGCTCTGGTTCAGGCCAAGGCAGCAGCCGGGGAGGCGGCGAAGGTGATTTACCTGTCCCCCCAAGGCCGTCAACTGACTCAGTCGGCGGTACGCGAGTTGGCACAATCGGATGCATTGATCCTGATTGCCGGCCGCTACGAAGGCATTGACGAGCGCTTTATTGAGGCTCATGTCGATGAAGAGTGGTCGATTGGCGACTATGTACTGTCTGGCGGTGAGCTGCCGGCCATGGTCCTGATCGATGCGGTTACACGACTGCTGCCTGGAGCTTTAGGGCATGCGGATTCCGCTGAGGAAGATTCCTTTACGGATGGTCTGCTGGATTGCCCGCACTACACCCGACCTGAGGTGTATGCGGATCAGCGTGTTCCCGACGTGTTGCTGAGTGGCAATCACGCGCATATCCGGCGTTGGCGTTTACAGCAGTCCCTTGGTAGGACCTATGAACGACGCGCCGATCTTCTGGAAAGCCGCTCGCTTTCTGGAGAAGAGAAGAAGCTGCTCGAGGAATACATCCGCGAGCGGGACGATAGTTAACAACGTATCGATGGTAGATCAGTTGATTTACCTTAGGAGCACAGCATGACCAACAAAATCATCCTTGCACTCGAAGCAGAGCAGATGACCAAAGAAATCCCTACCTTTGCCCCAGGCGACACCATTGTCGTTCAGGTGAAAGTGAAGGAAGGCGATCGTTCCCGTCTGCAAGCGTTCGAAGGCGTTGTAATCGCCAAGCGTAACCGCGGCGTGAACAGTGCGTTCACCGTACGTAAAATCTCCAACGGTGTTGGCGTAGAACGTACTTTCCAGACCTACTCCCCGCAGATCGACAGCATGGCTGTTAAACGTCGCGGTGACGTACGTAAAGCCAAGCTGTACTACCTGCGCGACCTGTCGGGTAAAGCAGCTCGCATCAAGGAAAAACTGGCTTAAGTCCAGCTTCCGATGCAGAAAAAAGCAGCCTACGCAGACTGTGTGAAAACCTAGCAATCTGCGCAGCGCTCAATGAAAATGCTCCGTATCGAAAGATACGGAGCATTTTTCGTTATGGCTTACATCCAAGGAGAGTCTCGCAGCCAGACCAGCCTGTTT